>NZ_JBNNUW010000057.1:0-1299 GCF_050280125.1 Lysinibacillus sp. NPDC093692 | reverse complement strand
TGAAGTGACCCCTAAAAGTTAGACACGGTTATTTCATTAGGCAGCTTGAGTAAAATGAGTTCGGTATTGAACCGGACTCATTTTTAATTTTGCCTTCATCCGTTTCGTATTGTAATAATCAATATATTTTTCTAATTCTTTTTTGAAATGCTCGACACTTTTAAATTCCTTTAGGTAAAGGAATTCTGATTTCAGAATCCCAAAGAAATTCTCCATCACCGAGTTGTCGTAACAGTTTCCTTTACGAGACATACTTTGCACGATACCTCTTGATTGAAGGGCCTGACGATATTTCTTCATTTGATAATGCCACCCTTGATCTGAATGCATCAGTAGCTGATGGTCCACAGGTAGATGTTTTAAGGCCTTCTCTAACATTTCTGAAACAAGAGAGTACGTTGGTCTAAAGCCAATTGTATAGGTAATGATTTCACCATTAAATAAATCTAAAATAGGCGATAAATAAAGTTTTTCACCAAATAATTTAAACGCTGTAATATCCGTTACCCATTTCTCATTAGGTGCCTCCGATGTAAAGTTTCGATCTAAAATATTTGGCGCAATTTTACCGACTGTACCTTTATATGATTTATATTTTTTCATACGTACAATACACTTTAAGCCCAGCTCTTTCATAATACGTTGAACCTTCTTATGATTCACTTTTTGCCCACGGTTTGCTAGTTCATCACGAATACGACGGTAGCCATAACGACCTTCGTGTTCTACAAAAATAGTTTTGATCTCGTTTTTTAGATCGGCATCTGGATCCGGTAAATCTATTTTCTTTGCGATGTCATAGAATGTACTTCTTGGAATGTCCGCTAATGCCACAAGTGCCTTCACTGAATATTTATGCCTTAATTCACAAATGATTTTTACTTTGTCTTTCGTGGTGATTTTTCCTTGTTTTGAACTAAGGCGTTCAACTTTTTTAAATACTCGTTTTCCATTTCTAGCTGTTTAATACGTGCTTGAAGTGCTTCGGTTGAGCCTTCTATCGGTGCTTGCTTAGGTTGTTTGTTTAATTCTTTTTTCATGGATGGACGCCCCTTTTTCTTTGACTGAAGGCCATCAAATCCTTGTGTTTCGAATTGTTTTTTCCAAACTCTTATCGTCGAATGCGTCGCTATATTAAAGATAGCCGCTGTTTCGTGTAAGGACGTACCATGTTCAGTCATATAATTAAGTACGTCTAGTTTAAACTGTGCGGTGTAATTTGTATATTGTTTTACAAAGGCTTCTGAGCCATTATATTCGTGTAGTTTCACCCAGGTTAATATAGTTCGATGGGCAACG
>NZ_JBNNUW010000055.1:0-2975 GCF_050280125.1 Lysinibacillus sp. NPDC093692 | reverse complement strand
TTCTTTCAAAACTGGATAAACGGTGCATTGAATGTTTCAAACATTTTGGTTAAGTCCTCGATCGATTAGTATTCGTCAGCTCCATGTGTCACCACACTTCCACCTCGAACCTATCTACCTCATCGTCTTTGAGGGATCTTACTTACTTGCGTAATGGGAAATCTCATCTTGAGGGGGGCTTCATGCTTAGATGCTTTCAGCACTTATCCCGTCCACACATAGCTACCCAGCGATGCCTTTGGCAAGACAACTGGTACACCAGCGGTGTGTCCATCCCGGTCCTCTCGTACTAAGGACAGCTCCTCTCAAATTTCCTACGCCCACGACGGATAGGGACCGAACTGTCTCACGACGTTCTGAACCCAGCTCGCGTACCGCTTTAATGGGCGAACAGCCCAACCCTTGGGACCGACTACAGCCCCAGGATGCGATGAGCCGACATCGAGGTGCCAAACCTCCCCGTCGATGTGGACTCTTGGGGGAGATAAGCCTGTTATCCCCGGGGTAGCTTTTATCCGTTGAGCGATGGCCCTTCCATGCGGAACCACCGGATCACTAAGCCCGTCTTTCGACCCTGCTCGACTTGTAGGTCTCGCAGTCAAGCTCCCTTGTGCCTTTACACTCTACGAATGATTTCCAACCATTCTGAGGGAACCTTTGGGCGCCTCCGTTACCTTTTAGGAGGCGACCGCCCCAGTCAAACTGTCCGCCTGACACTGTCTCCTGCCCCGCTAAGGGGCATGGGTTAGAATTTCAATACAACCAGGGTAGTATCCCACCGACGCCTCCTTCGAAGCTGGCGCTCCGAGATCTCTGGCTCCTACCTATCCTGTACAAGTTGTACCAAAATTCAATATCAGGCTACAGTAAAGCTCCACGGGGTCTTTCCGTCCTGTCGCGGGTAACCTGCATCTTCACAGGTACTATAATTTCACCGAGTCTCTCGTTGAGACAGTGCCCAGATCGTTACGCCTTTCGTGCGGGTCGGAACTTACCCGACAAGGAATTTCGCTACCTTAGGACCGTTATAGTTACGGCCGCCGTTTACTGGGGCTTCAATTCGCAGCTTCGCTTGCGCTAACCACTCCTCTTAACCTTCCAGCACCGGGCAGGCGTCAGCCCCTATACGTCACCTTACGGTTTTGCAGAGACCTGTGTTTTTGCTAAACAGTCGCCTGGGCCTATTCACTGCGGCTCTCATGCGCTTGCACGCTCAAGAGCACCCCTTCTCCCGAAGTTACGGGGTCATTTTGCCGAGTTCCTTAACGAGAGTTCTCTCGCACACCTTAGGATTCTCTCCTCGACTACCTGTGTCGGTTTGCGGTACGGGCACCTCTCACCTCGATAGAGGCTTTTCTTGGCAGTGTGAAATCAGGAACTTCGTCCATACGGACTCGCCATCACAGCTCAACGTTACAGTGTGCGGATTTGCCTACACACACGCCTTACTGCTTGGACGCGCATATCCAACAGCGCGCTTACCCTATCCTACTGCGTCCCCCCATTTCTCAAACGGTGAGGAGGTGGTACAGGAATATCAACCTGTTGTCCATCGCCTACGCCTATCGGCCTCGGCTTAGGTCCCGACTAACCCTGAGCGGACGAGCCTTCCTCAGGAAACCTTAGTCATACGGTGGACGGGATTCTCACCCGTCTTTCGCTACTCATACCGGCATTCTCACTTCTAAGCGCTCCACCAGTCCTTCCGATCTGACTTCAACGCACTTAGAACGCTCTCCTACCACTGACATCGTAGATGTCAATCCACAGCTTCGGTGAATCGTTTAGCCCCGATACATTTTCGGCGCAGCGTCACTCGACCAGTGAGCTATTACGCACTCTTTAAATGATGGCTGCTTCTAAGCCAACATCCTGGTTGTCTGTGCAACGCCACATCCTTTTCCACTTAACGATTACTTTGGGACCTTAGCTGGTGGTCTGGGCTGTTTCCCTTTTGACTACGGATCTTATCACTCGCAGTCTGACTCCCGTGTATAAATATCTGGCATTCGGAGTTTGTCTGAATTCGGTAAACCGGGATGGCCCCCTAGTCCAAACAGTGCTCTACCTCCAGTATTCTCATCACGAGGCTAGCCCTAAAGCTATTTCGGAGAGAACCAGCTATCTCCAAGTTCGATTGGAATTTCTCCGCTACCCACACCTCATCCCCGCACTTTTCAACGTGCGTGGGTTCGGGCCTCCAGTAAGTGTTACCTCACCTTCACCCTGGACATGGGTAGATCACCTGGTTTCGGGTCTACGACCACGTACTAATTCGCCCTATTCAGACTCGCTTTCGCTGCGGCTCCGCCTTCTAAAGCTTAACCTCGCACGTAATCGTAACTCGCCGGTTCATTCTACAAAAGGCACGCTATCACCCATTAACGGGCTCTAACTACTTGTAGGCACACGGTTTCAGGATCTCTTTCACTCCCCTTCCGGGGTGCTTTTCACCTTTCCCTCACGGTACTGGTTCACTATCGGTCACTAGGTAGTATTTAGCCTTGGGAGATGGTCCTCCCGGATTCCGACGGAATTTCACGTGTTCCGCCGTACTCAGGATCCACTCAGGAGAGAACGAACTTTCGACTACAGGGCTTTTACCTGCTCTGGCGGACCTTTCCAAGTCGCTTCATCTAACTCGCTCTTTTGTAACTCCGTATAGAGTGTCCTACAACCCCAAGAGGCAAGCCTCTTGGTTTGGGCTCTTCCCGTTTCGCTCGCCGCTACTCAGGGAATCGATTTTTCTTTCTCTTCCTCCAGGTACTTAGATGTTTCAGTTCCCTGGGTCTGCCTTCAAGACGCTATGTATTCACGTCAAGATACTACGCGATTAAACGTAGTGGGTTCCCCCATTCGGAAATCTCCGGATCAAAGCTCACTTACAGCTCCCCGAAGCATATCGGTGTTAGTGCCGTCCTTCTTCGGCTCCTAGTGCCAAGGCATTCGCCGTGCGCCCTTAATAACTTAACCAA
>NZ_JBNNUW010000054.1:0-3429 GCF_050280125.1 Lysinibacillus sp. NPDC093692 | reverse complement strand
TGAATACTATCGGCAACAACGTCTGTAGTGTAAATTCGTTTACCATCTTGGTCCTCATAGCTGCCTGTTTGAATACGCCCTTCAACGCCTATTAAATTACCCTTTCGTTGAAAGTTTGCTAGATTTCCAGCCTGCTTTCTCCAAGCAACACAACTAATGAAGTTGGCTTCGGGTTCTCCGTCCTGCCCCCTGAATGTTCGATTAACGGCTACTGTGAAGCGACATGACGCAACGCCATTTGGTGTATATCGCAATTCAGGATCTTTTGTAAGTCGGCCAACTAATACAACGCGGTTAATCATCTAAGTCCTCCTTAATGATGAATTTTTCACCGTCAAACCAGTTTGCGTAATCCCAAACAAATAACCCTAAATCTATTATTGGTTCGTCCTCATAAGGTTTAAAGTTGTCTATTTCATCATCAGAGTAACCTAACGAACGTATCTTCTCGCGATTCTCCTCGTTGTCTTCAACATTTGCATACAGCATTGTCTCTCCATCTGAATCTACTTCTTCAATTTCAATCGAATTAATAATTTCTAGCGCCTTTTGTTTATCAAACGCACGTTGAGTGATATCGTAAATTTTTTGGTAAGTTGGATTGAATTCTTTTAAACTATTAGCTATTTCAGCGATTTCTTTTAACGCTTCAACCAATTTATCTTTTTCCATTTCATTCATCCTTTCGTGAAAATCATTGCTGTAGCTGGAAAGATCAATGTTTCATCCTTCACCTGGCGTAATGATTTATTTCTTTGTTGTTCAGGAAACCAAAAGCTCATATCCATCTTGTTTGATATGTCGAATATCTTTGTGGGAATTCTTCCTAGCTCTGAATAGACATGGCCCTTTGCTGATTTTTCACTTTTAGCGAATATAATCATGTGCTGCTTGTTACCAAGTGGAACCGAATAAGTTTTGATCGTTTGCAAATTCAATTCATTGCGTTCTCTCATTTGCTTAACTTCTTCGTGGTTTATTAGATTCCAGTTGATATTGTTGGCCCGATCAGTTCCATTTACGACATTGTTTTTTATGAGCCAGTAAATTGAGTAAGCAAGTAGTTCATCATCACACTTGATTGCATCAAGTAGTAACTCATTAAACGTCATTGGATAATTCCTAAAAACCTGTTATAAGCTGCTGTTACATTTCCGACTCCACCATTACGGTTTTTAGTTACGCAAAATTCGAATGGTTGCCAGTTCTGATTGTTTATCTCTCCGTTGTAATAACCCTCTCGATATAAGCCAATTATCATATCTGCGATTTGCTCTATCTCACCTGACTCTCTTAAATCCGAATTCATTGGTCTTTTATCAGGACGCGACTCGATACTTCTTGAAAGTTGAGACAAAACGATTACGTGTACCCCTAATTCCTTCGCCATTATTTTTAGGTCATTCGTGATTTGTCCAATTTCAACGTTACGGTTATACCCTGGTTGCTCAGGTTTGATAATCGATAGATAATCAATCATTACTAAAAATTCGCAATCAGGATATTCGTTTTGTAGTAACCTAACTTTTGATCTTATTTCAGAAACTTTTTGACCTGGTTTATCAAAGAATTCGAATCCACTTTCACTTAGATAACCTAAGTCTGCAGACCACTTCTGTTTTTGTTCTTCTGTTAGCAAGTTAAATAAATCTTTTGTTTTTCCTCGGTTAAATCCGACAGTAGAAGGTATTAAACGTTTCAAAACTAGTAATTCGGTTTCCATCTCTAAGCTAAATACAACAGGTATGACACGTTTTTTACCTTTTGTTGTTATATGTCTAAGACCAGCGTTCTTCCCGATAGTTAGAATTACATCTGTTTTACCTACAGACGGTCTTGCTGATATAATCGTTAACTCTTTTAGCCTGAATCCCTCGATTAATTTATCAAGTTCCGTTATTCCACTCTCTATCCCTGTATCTACTTTTTTAGACTCACTAAACGGCATTTCGAAATACTTAACCAATTCGTTTTTAATACTCTTGCGGTCATCAATTCTCGTAGTGTCCAAATCGGATAGCTTTTGAATAACCTCTTGCGCTGTCCAGCCTTCTTGCAATCCGATAGTTTGTATCCTTCTTGTCTCCCGCTGTTTCCACTTATCCAACAACTCTACAACTCGACCATTGAATTTATCTAAATTAGAGTTATCTATGCAACTCTTCAAGTAAGAGGCTCCGCCAACGAATTCTGGTGTTTCATGCATTATCAATGTTACAAACTCTATTTGCTTACCTTCACTCATAAGCTTGTCTATAACAGAAATGATATTCACGTTAATTTTGGATTCAAAGTGTTCATTGTTGATACCTGATTCTTTTAGCAAAAACGGATGTTCGATAATCGTCCCGATAACGGACATTTCTAGTAAGTTGTTTTGCATGTTATTCCCCCATGTTTAGAAGGTCATTTTCACTTATTGCATTAACGTAGTTTGGTAGTTTAATATCTTGTTGTTTATTTTGTTGAATTCCTTTTGGTTGTTCATTCAAATAACTTTCAAATTTTGTACCAAATAAAGTTTCAGGTCTTAGGTAAACAGACATTTTATCATCCGTTAACCATTGAGCTGTTTTTATATCAATAACTTGTTTAAAATCCTCTAATGTGAATTGCTCTTTAAATCTTGCTTTTATCAAAGTTTGTGTTTTTTGTGATGTGTGTTTATATTTCTTATTTGCTTTTTGGTTTAGGTAATCGATAATTTCTTTGTAAAGTATTGAGTCGGTTTTTTTACCCGACAATATATATTCTTTATCTATATCTTTATCTATATCTGTTGCGTGACATTGCGTGACTGTCACGTGACTTTCTTTTGGTATTTCAAGAAGCTCCTGATTCCTTGTCTTTTCGCGCTGTTTCTGCTTTCGTATGCGATTCTGTTCACGAATTTTTTGCATCCCATCAATGTTTTGGTGCTTCTCCCAGTTACTAATTAGAACTACTTCTTGCTCGTCTACTTCTAACATTTTGTAACGTTGCAGTATTTGAATGGCATATCTAACTTTTTCTAATGGTCTATTAAAAATGATCGCCATTTCCTCAATATTCATCGGGATAGTTTCACTTAGCATGATGTATCCGTTATAGTTTGCTTTACCTGCATAAGTGAGTAGCTTTATCCAAATGATTAAAATTGTGTCGCCTTCGGGCATCCGTTCAATAAGCTTAATTTTTTCATTATCAAACATATCTGTTTTAATTTTTATCCAAGTGATGTCAGCCATTTTTTTGTTTCACCTACTTCAAAAGAAACTCTATTTCGAAAGTGTTTTTTAATTGTTTTGTTGCTCTGCAGTAATCACATTTTTCACAACGCTTTGGATCCCTATTGCCTGATTTAGCAGCAATAATACTTGGCAAATGCTCCTTTACATATTCCAACTCAAATTCAAATCGGCTATTGTCAAAATGCAATATAGCTTTATC
>NZ_JBNNUW010000053.1:0-4418 GCF_050280125.1 Lysinibacillus sp. NPDC093692 | reverse complement strand
GAGAAAAAACTACACTACTAATAGCTGATGAAATATTCCCCACGTACGAAAATCGCTATGTTCCAATAGGTACATAGCGATTTTTTGTGCATTTTTCCATACAATCAAAGAATTATCCCCTGATGAAGGGGATGATAATAAGCTATATCGGATGACACGTATTACACTCCTGGTACATAGATTTTAGTAAGTGATATTTTAGATTGTTTAAAGTAAGATAGTAGTAAGGTATTTTACATAAAACTACTTAAATATTTTAAAGAAGATGTGATGATTAATGGGGAAAATCGCCATTTTGTTATATGGATAAGGTTGGTCAAGCAATAATAAATATACTTCTAATATCCTTACAATCCCTGGTATACAAAGGTGTAAGTGAGTTAGTTTTGTTTGACTTTTATATAGTATAAGTCAAAAGATTATTTGAAATAAAATTGAGGAGATTTATTATGGTTAAATTGCAACAGCTACCTGTAAATTAATAGACTTAGATTATAAAAGGATTGAAACTAAACTTGCGCGTGTTGCCAATCCAATAGCTTCATAATTGAAGAAGACTAGCCAAGCTAATTTAGCCTAGCTAGTCTTTTTTTCTATGTTTTAAGATTGGTAGTGAATTATAAAAATCTAATAAAAGCTATAAGAACTATGCCTTTTATGTTTAGATAATAGGAATACTTTCTAGCCTCGTAAGGTTGTTAACATCTACAAAAGCATTTTCAATCCTAATTCAAAACGGACCCATACCAGAGGAAAATGGTCTCCCAACTGGGAAAAACGGGCTCATACCTGGGGAAAATCGACGCCCTTCATTAAAACGCATTGGAAAGCGCAATGGATTTACCATTTTTTAACTCCATTCAATTAATATAGTATAGGCTATGTTCAATCAATGAAGTGGCTTAGACTAAGACACAAATTTGGGATCTTTGGAAAGGAAGATTTAAAGTACTGTTATGTAAAATAAAGTGTATTCAATTTCGGTGTGATATAAATTTATTATTCATTGTAGTGTGGTTCTATAGTTGAATAGCTCATTTTTACGATGTTGTAAGCAGAGCTGTGGATAGATTATTTATTGAGATCTTAAGGAGCTGCTTCAAATGAAACCATTTCAAACAGTCATTTAGAAAATAAAGATTTACATATCTCAAACAAAGTAAAATTAATATAAAAAATGTCTGCTTATGGGGTAAAGCAGACATTTTTACGTGGGAATTTTGGACATAACGATGTACTTCTATTATTTTGGTATCTATATATTCATCTGTTCAAGTGTTCATTCTTAGAATATACGTATTCCAATTCCTATTACGAAAATAGCTGCAATAAAGAAGAAGGGAATGAAAACGATTCTAATGCCTGACCACATAAAAATTCCTCTTGTTGGGTCAACACCTACTAGAATCCCTCTTTGAACTCTCCAGAAGACACAGTGGAAGTTCGAAATGTGACTAGATTAAATGCTTGGAAGACTAAAAGGCAACATGAGTTTTTTAAAAATTTGGAGAGATGAAATTCAACGAACTTGATTGGGCTGTAGCATTACATCATATAATTCCTTCTTCCTTCTCCAGCTGCATAAATAGTGAATGATTCCCTCAAAGGCCGTAAGAGACGATCTTTTTTACAATTAATAAATTTGTAAGAAATGAGTAAGAAAAAAGAGAAGATAGATTCGTACAATTAAAGTATAAGATAAAAGGAGGTATTAAATGAGTTATATATTAAAAAAAATCTGCTGACTTTTGCTTATGTATACTGCTAAACAAGGACTACAAGGGGCACCTTTGTTCGAAATAAGCAATGAAATCGATTACTTATCTAAGGAGGCAATTCTTTTATGAAAAATAAACTATCTGGGGTGTTAGCTGCTACATTAGCGTTAACGATGAGCCTACCAACAGGGGCGATGGCGTTTTCTAGCAGTCAGAATACGGTTGTAGTAGCTAACCAAGAAGTTGCTAGCCAAGAACTGAAGAAGATTGCGGCAGAGAAGGCTGCGCTACTCACGAAGTCGTATGAAACGACTAGCGTGCAGTATGCGCTAATTGATAATGACAAACTTATTTTGTCGGGTCAGACAGGTAAGAACGATATGAATGGGAAACAACCACTGACCAAAGATACCCTATACGGGATTGGTTCAGTCAGTAAAATGTATGCAGCGGCGGCTGTGATGAAATTAGTAGACGAAGGAAAAGTTGATTTGGATGGTCCTGTCGTCCACTATGTTCCTGATTTCAAGATGAAGGATGAACGGTATAAACGTATTACGCCGCGTATGCTGTTGAACCATTCCTCCGGCTTGCAAGGTACTGAGTATGGTAATTCATTTTTATTCAAAGATAATGATACCTATGCCCATGATAACTTGTTGCGACAATTGTCCAACCAGAGCTTGAAGGCGGACCCTGGCGCGTTCTCGGTATACTGCAACGACGGCTTTACGCTGGCTGAGATAATGGTGGAAAAAGTAAGCGGTATGAGCTTTACCGAATTTATACATCAACGGTTTACAGAACCCTTAAAGCTAAATCATACGAAAACTCCGCAGGACAAATGGGAAAACGATAAACGGGCTGGACTTTATTTTCCAACGTACCAAGGGCAGCTTCCTACTGAATTGGTGAATGTGATTGGTACGGGAGGGATCTCTTCCACAGCAGAAGATATGGTGCGATTCTCACAAATATTTATGAGACAGGGAAAAGTAATCCTCTCTGATAAGGCAGTCAAGGCGATGGAGCAAGAGGAATATAAAAAAGGAATGTGGCCAGGGGATGGAGATAATACCTTCAACTATGGTCTTGGCTGGGATAGTGTGAAACTATATCCATTTAGTGAATATGGGATAAAGGGCTTGGCTAAAGGCGGCGACACGGGACTGCAACATGCTTCACTGGTAGTCCTTCCTGAACAGAAGATGGCAGTGGCTGTGTTGTCATCAGGCGGTAGCAGCTCTACAAATCAACTGATGGCGACTGAATTACTGCTCGCAGCCCTTAAAGAGAAGGGCACAATTAAGGATATCAAGCCGAACAAATCCTTTGGCAAGCCGCTCAAAGCCAAAATGCCTCAAGAAGTAGAAAAGAAAGCGGGTTTTTACGGCAATAGTTTCAGCCATTTCAAAATAGAAATTACGAAGAATGGAGAACTGATCTTACCATCTAATCCAGAAGAAAAATATGTATATACTGCGAATGGAAGCTTTATTAATGAGACAGGTACCTCCAAGCTCAACTTCGTTACAGAGAAGAATAGACGAACATATTTGAAGGAGAGCACATTTATATCGTTGCCAGGTTTAGGGCAAGCAGCGGCTACTCAATATTTAGCCGAGAAACTAGAAGACAATGTGCTATCGAAGGAAACCGCTGCCGCATGGGCGAAGCGGGAAGGCGTTAAGTTCTATCTCATAAACGAGAAATATAGTTCTGCTCAATATCTCTTACCAATGATGCTTACAACACAAATTAATCGCAGTGAAGGTCTAGAGGGCTATTGGGACGGTAGAAAAATTACAGGCCCAAACACGGCTGCGCATCAGCTCCAGATCCCTGTGATGACAGGCCGAGATACGACGGAATCTCGTTTCTATACAGAAGGCGGTAATGAATATATGGAGATGTCCGGATTGTTATACGTAAGTGGATCCAACATAAAGCCACTTGATATAGGCCAATCGTCCAAAGTTACGCTACAAGCAAATGGGCATGCGAGATGGTTTACGATCCCACAAGCGGTAACCGGGAAAACGATGACTGTGGCGTTGCCATCGAAGAGTTCGTTCGCGGTGTATGATGAGAATGGTGTATGTGTCAATTTTACTGTTGTGAGTGGCAATAACAAAGTAAAACTACCGAAGAACGGAACGGTTGTATTTGCTGGAGCGCCGAATTCGGAATTTGCAATCACGTTGAACTAGCTACAATTCAAGAAGGATTCCAATAAAACCAGTACGACACCGAAAAGGTGTTTTGCTGGTTTTGTTTGTATTACGCATTATCTTTACAAAAAGGCTTACTGAAGCTATAAAATATTGAAATTTCCCAATTTTATTTTGGTCGGCTGGATTACCGAAGATTAAAAGTAAAAAATTATCATTTGTTATGATTAGTTTGGGATTGAATGTAATCGCAACTCCATTGGCTTTATTTATGGGTGGAATGGCATCAGCCTCCCCGACCAGCACTACAAATGATTTTTGGGCAGGATTTCTCTTCATCCAGGGAATACGGATACGTCATCAATCACAAAAAAGTACAGCGAATCATGAAGGAATTGGACTTAAAGTGTGTAAATTCGTTCGTAAATCTCGTTAGAAAAATCAAGACATACCCGCAAAGCAGTGTATCAATTTGATAAATCCATGAAAGAAAAATTTCCAAAGAAGAATACTTCTAACGAAGTAAAAG
>NZ_JBNNUW010000052.1:0-4643 GCF_050280125.1 Lysinibacillus sp. NPDC093692 | reverse complement strand
CTTTAGCGCCGATGGTAGTTGGGGGCTTCCCCCTGTGAGAGTAGGACGTCGCTAGGCAATGTAAACAGTCAGCTGTGTGCTGGCTGTTTTTTTATAAAATTATACAAATAGTATTTAACCAATAGTAAAAAATCGAGAAGCTAATTTAAGCTTCTCGATTTTTTTAATTATTTACTTTAGCAAAAGTTAATCTTTATATAGTTAAATATACTCATTGGTGTTTATATATTTCAGTATGCTTTCATATTAATTTCGATGTAATATTACCCATAGTATTAAAAGGTAATATTATGGCTTTTATAGGTATTATATATTAAAATAGGTAATAGTTATTTTTACATACTATTAGGATATAGATATGTAAAAAATATATAGATAGGAGTGTAAATATTGATAATACTAGATAGACCTTATGTTTCGGGCTTATTAGCGGACACAATTAGTAAGAATAAAATTCCGGTAATCAGATTAAATGAAGTTTTTATACCAAACGAATCTACTATAAATTTCAAAAAGGTAGACGATTTGTTAATTGAATTAGAGAAGGGGAATTCTCCAATTCTCTTTAACTCTGAAAATGGACTTAATATTTTATCAAAATATGCGCCTAATCACTATTTAACAACTGTTACAGATATTTTGAAAAATAAAGTTACTTTCAGGAAAACATTAAGTAGACATTATAAAGATTTCTTTTTCACAGAAGTTTCTCTAAAAGAATTAGAAGAATTAGATCCTAGTGCTCTACCTTTCCCTATTATTGTTAAGCCTGTTATAGGATATTCAAGTATAGGTGTACATCGTATTGATAAGGTAGAAGAATATAAAGAAACTATTAAACAACTTAAGGTTGAAATGGAAGTTATGAGTTCAGAGTATCCAATCGAAGTTATTAATAGCCAATCATTTATAATTGAAAAATTAATTGAAGGCGATGAATACGCTGTTGACGTATATTTTACAGAAGACGGGGAACCTGTTATCCTAAATCTTTTTAAAAGAATGTTTAGGCATGAGAAAGACATGAGCGATAGGATTTACTATACGAGTAAGCAAGTAATAAATGAGTCCCTCAGTAAAATTCAAGAGTTTTTAAGAACTATTTCATCGTTCTTCGCTTTAAAGTCTGCCCCAATACATATTGAAATTCGCATCGATAATGATGAACAGATTGTTCCTATTGAAGTAAATCCACTTAGATTTGCTGGTATCGGTACAAATGAACTTGGCGTTCATGCATATGGTGTAAACGCATGTGAATACTTTTTCAAACAAGAAAAGCCTGATTGGGGAAATATAGTTAATCAAATGGATGATTCAATTTATAGTTTTTGTTGTGCTGAATTAGATGCTTCTATTGATTGTAAGCAAGTTGTATCTATTAATCATGAAGCGTTTAAACTAAACTTTGATGAAATTTTAGAATATCGACCAATGAAAGTAAATGAAAGTTCTACATTTGCTGTAATCTTCCATAAGTCACCGGATTTAAATGAAAATATAAGGTTATTGAATTTAGATTTGAATCAATATATATCTTTAGAAGAATTGGTAATTGTTTAATAATGACTAATTTTTCTATTGCAGTTAGGAGCGTTAATGATGTTTAAAGGTATGACAATTAGAAAGAAAATATTATTAAACGTATTAATGCCTATTGTTGTTATAAGCACCATTTTTAGCTTAGCCATTTTTATTGTAGCTGATCGTTTAATTGAAGGGTATATTATTCCTCAGTTTGAAGAGAGCTTAACAATGAAAATGGAGGACTTTGATGAGCTATTTGATAAAGAATTAATCAATAGTGCTAAAACAAACAAAAGTGCATATCAAGAACTATTGTCTAGAGGAAATGCATTTCAAGAAGAGCATGAATTAGAAAATGTATATATTATGAGTAAAGTAGATAATAAAGAAGTCATTTTATTTTTAGGTAATGACGATAAGTATTTATCACCACTAGCGTTTACAGATGAACAAAAAGCAGCGTTAGGTACAACTAAAATGGTTACAAGTGATATTTATAAAGATGAATACGGCGCTCATAAGTCTACATTTTTACAAGTTCAAGGAACAGATTCTGTCTTAGGATTAGATGAAGATGCAGATTTTATAGTTGATCTAGAAAGTTTATTAATAAAAGTATGTGTATTATTAGCACTTATATTTATTGTGGTAAGTGGTATACTAGCATATTTCACTGCTAAAAGAATTTCTAAACCGTTAAATGAACTTGTAGATTATACTAAAGTAATTGCAGCTGGTGATTTAACACAGGAAATTAAAAATACCAGTAATGATGAAATTGGTCAGCTGGCATCAAGTTTTAATAGTATGCAAGTACAGCTAAAAGAAGTTATAGGTCATGTATCCTCAACAGCAGACTATGTAGCAAACGGGTCTAAAGAATTGACTCAAAGTATAGAGCAAGTGACAGAAATGGCTAATCAGGTATCAGCAGCAATTCAGGAAGTTTCAGTAAGTAGTGAAATGGTAACAACTGGGGCTATTCAAAATCAAATTGCGATTAGGGAAATATCAGAGGGGATAGTAGAAATTACAGAATCTACTACAAACGTCTCTGACGAATCTATTAAGACTTCTGAAGAATCCAATCAAGGTAATAATGTCATTCAACAATCCGTACAAGGAATTGATTCAATTAACGAGCTTTCAAAAGCCTCTATGCAAATGACAGAACAAATGCATCAACGATCTAAAGAAGTAGGACAAATTACAAATGTAATTACAAGTATTTCAGATCAAATTAATTTACTAGCACTAAATGCAGCTATTGAGGCTGCTCGTGCAGGTGAATATGGAAAAGGGTTTGCTGTTGTTGCAGATGAAATAAGACATTTAGCAGAACAATCTGCCCAATCTGCTAATGACATAACTAAATTAATCTCTGAAATGCAAAACAATTCTAATGAATCGGTTGAAGCTATTACGAGAGTTGTAGATGAAATTGATCAAGAGACTGTCGCAATAAGATTGGCTGGAGATACTTTCCAAAAAATCTCATCTCTAATTTCAAACATTAGTATGCGAACTCAATCAATTGCTTCAACAGTAGAACAAATATCAGCAAGCTCTGAACAAGTATTAGGGACTACTGAGACAACTGTGCAATCACTGGAGCAAACATCAGCAGGTACCCAAAATATTGCTTCAACTATGCAGGAGCAATCTGCTTTTATGGAAGAAATGCTAGGAACAGCTAATCAAGTAAATGATATGGTGGAAAATTTGAAAGGTCAAATTGCACATTTTAAAATTAAGTAATCTAAGCAATAACATTAACTAAGTTAAAAGGATTAGCTCTAACTTGAACAGAGCTAATCCTTTTACTATTTTTAAATCCGTATGCCAACTATCAAAGTCATTTGTAAATTCGACAAAATACTCATTGAGTTCGTTCTAATTGTATATAACTCTTTATATAATGTAACGATTACTTTAAAAAGGAGAGGAAATTTTGTGGATTGATGGTGTTTTTTCTGGTGGCGGTTTGAAGGGGTTTGCACTTGTTGGGGCGTATCAAGTACTAGAAGCTGAAAATTTTCGCTTTAAACGGGTAGCTGGAACGAGTGCCGGGGCTATATTGGCTGCTTTTATTGCTGCCGGGTATAGCGGAAAAGAAATCCAGACTATGTTAGAAGAGTTGGATGTACCTTCATTATTAGATCCAAGAAAAACAATCTTACCATTACCATTTATGAAGTGGGTTAATGTTTATCACCATTTAGGTTTATATAAAGGAAAAGCATTAGAAAAATGGTTTTTTCAGAAATTAGCAGCAAAAGGAGTTTATACATTCGGAGACTTACCTAGAGATTCATTAAAGTTAGTGGCCTCAGATTTAACAAATGGCAGAATGATTGTGTTACCGGATGATTTACAAAAATATCATATTGATGCTAAAAATTTTTCGGTTGCGTGTGCTTTACGTATGAGTTGTGGCATACCATTTTTCTTTGAACCCGTTACATTAAAAACAGGAAAAGGAGATTCAGTTATTGTAGATGGCGGTGTATTGAGTAATTTTCCATTGTGGGTATTTGATGATAGAGAAAGACGTAAAGTGCGACCGATTATTGGACTTAAATTGAGTAGACGTAGAGAAGAGCAACACCCACATGAAATTAAAAATGGATTAAATTTATTTGAAGCTTTATTTTCTACTATGAAAGATGCTCATGATGAAAGATATATTTCAAGACGACATGAAAGAGATATTATTTTTATTCCCGTTGATGATTATAGCGCCACACAATTTGATTTAGACGAAGAGACTAAAGAAACACTTTTAGAAATCGGAAGAAACCGTACGATTCAATTTTTAAAAGCATGGCCGAGATATAAGCTATAAAACTTTTAAAAAAATGTATTAATACTATTGACGTCCTATGAGATAGATGATATTATATAAAAGTTGCTGATGAACATGCAACTAGAACAATACAAAAATAAAATAACTGTTTGACATTATGTATAAAACATGTTATTATATAAAAGTTAACTCTTAACAAAAGAGATAATAATTATAAATGAACCTTGAAAACTGAACAAGCAAAACGTAATCAATAAAGTTTTTAGTAGCTAACCTTGAGTTAGTGAACGAAACAAAATTTTGGACATCA
>NZ_JBNNUW010000051.1:0-5681 GCF_050280125.1 Lysinibacillus sp. NPDC093692 | reverse complement strand
TCCCTCCTTCTCCGCCATTGGCCCGTTGGTCAAGTGGTTAAGACACCGCCCTTTCACGGCGGTAACACGGGTTCGAATCCCGTACGGGTCATACTAAAATACAGTAGATGTAATTTACATCTACTGTATTTTTTTTGTACAAAGATAGCTTTTAAGATTCTACTAATTGTCTTACTCGATTATGATTAGTTGAAATATATTTGAACATTACTACATATTCTCATTAGAGAACTTAAGCAACTATAAGAAAACGTCTACTCATTTTGGGTAGACGTTTTGCTCTTTACGCTCTTAATAGCATTTGTTCAAGCGAGCTACGTGCTTCTTCAGCAGTGTGAGCATCTACTTGAATACGATTATGTGGTTGCCCCTTTTGTATACTTTCTAAAGACCAAAGTAGATGGGGAAGGTCAATACGATTCATTGTAAGACAAGGACAGAAATTTTCATTTAAAGAGATAATCTGCTTATCAGGGTGCTGCTTGATCAGACGATTGACGAGATTCATTTCAGTACCGATTGCCCATGCAGAATCACTTGGTGCTTTATTAATCGTATCAATAATGTATTTTGTAGAACCTACATCATCTGCAGCAGCAACAACTTCACGACTACATTCAGGATGAACAATGATCCGCATATTTGGATGAGCTTTACGTATAAGCTCCGTATGCTGAACCGAAAAGCCTTCGTGTACAGAGCAGTGTCCCTTCCATAAGATAACTTGAATGTTTTCTGGGGACTGATCCGTTTCAAGCTTATTTGTATGGGGATTCCAAACGGCCATATTTTCAAGCGGTATTCCTAAATCGTACGCAGTATTTCTACCTAAATGTTGATCGGGTAAAAAGAAAATACGTTGTTTTTGCGTAAATGCCCATTCAACCATTTCTTTTGCATTGGATGATGTTACGCATGCTCCACCATGTCGCCCCGTAAATGCTTTAATGGCAGCAGTAGAATTAACATATGTTAGAGGGATAATGGTATCACCAAAAAGCTCCTGTAAAATTGGCCATGCTTGTTCTGTTTGATAAATGTCTGCCATATCTGCCATTGAACAGCCTGCACGCATATCAGGTAAGTATACATGCTGCTGTTTAGTTGTAAGCATATCAGCTGTTTCAGCCATAA
Organism: Lysinibacillus sp. NPDC093692; assembly: GCF_050280125.1. Classification (NCBI taxonomy): domain Bacteria; kingdom Bacillati; phylum Bacillota; class Bacilli; order Caryophanales; family Bacillaceae; genus Lysinibacillus; species Lysinibacillus sp. NPDC093692. The sequence goes on along the minus strand of NZ_JBNNUW010000051.1, from coordinate 4,547 downwards.
AGTGTACGCCACAAAATACTATATGTTCAGCTTCCGTATTAGCTGCTGATATTTGAGCAAGTTGCAAGGAATCCCCTGTTGCATCGGCAAATTGAATCACTTCATCTTTTTGATAGTGATGCCCAGGAATGAAGAGCTTACTACCTAGTTCCTTTTTTATGGCTAGAATGCGAGATTCCATGTCATTTTTAGATAAAGCACGATAATGCTCGGGTAGTAGTGACATTTGTTGAAATAGATTAGTGATGGACAATGAAACTAGCTCCTTTCGGTTTTACAAGTGCACTAATATCAAAAGCTTTTACTGAATGTGTTAGCGCTCCTAGTGAAATCCATTGAATACCTGTTATCGCATAGCTATTTAAGTTTTGAAGTGTAATGCCGCCCGAAGCTTCTGTAGCGATATGTGGAGGAACAGCAGGAAGCCATTCACGTATTTCTTTAGGGCTACGATTATCAAACATAATGATATCTGCACCAGCTGCAATTGCTTCATCTAATTGTGCTTTTGTTTCGATTTCGACTTCGATCTTAATAGTGTGACCGATTTTCTCACGGGCAGCCTGTACTGCATTAGTAATACTACCCGCAAAAGCAATATGATTATCCTTTAGCATGATCGCATCGAATAAACCATTGCGATGATTATAGGCACCACCGATTCTAACAGCGTATTTATCTAACATACGCAATCCAGGCATCGTTTTGCGCGTATCGCATATTTTCGCATTAGTACCTGCAGTTTCTCGCACCGCTAAATTTGTCGTTGTGGCAATAGCAGACATACGCTGGATAAGATTCAAAATTACACGCTCACCTATTAATAACTTTTGAAGAGGTCCTTGAATAACAGCAAGAACATCACCAGCATTTACTTTTTCCCCATCTTTTTTATAAAGGGTAATATCCATCGATCGATCAAGTAGAAGAAATCCATGCTTAATGATGAGAGCTCCACAAAAAATGCCGTCTTCTTTCGCATAAAAAGAAAAAGATCCCTGTTGTTCAGGGGAAAATATTAATTCACTTGATAAATCGCCATCGCCTATATCCTCATTAAAAAATTGCTTTAACAATTCCTCGAGTTTGATGATATTCATATAATGAATTCCTCACTTTCATCTGTCCTTGTTGAAAAATAATCCAACGGTTTGCCCACTGGTTATCATTTTCTGGTTGATCAACGCGAATATGTGCTCCGCGAGTTTCTTTTCGTGTAATGGCTGCGAGCGCCATTAATGTAGCGACAATATGCATCATGTAAAGTTCAATTTCCTGTTGACTCAGGTCATTTAAATTAACATGAAGAAGTGATTGCAATGAGGGCAATTGTTGTATGAATTGTTGCATATCGATAGGATTTCGCACAATGCCTAATGTGTGCATCATCATTTGCCGTAATTGATCTTTTGTAAATAACGATGGCATTGTTTGTTGGTGATGTTTGTCACTAATCAAGAAATTCTTTTGTGTACAACCTGTTTGAATAATGTATTGGGCTGTTCTTTGTCCAAACGTAATTCCTTCTAATAGAGAGTTACTAGCTAAACGATTGGCGCCATGCACTCCTGTACAAGCAACTTCTCCAATTGCATAGAGATTAGGAATAGATGTCCTTCCTTTGTCATCAGCAACAACCCCGCCCATTAAGAAATGGCTACCTGGTGCTACAGGAATTAAGCCATCCTGTAACTTAACATTATTGTCAGAGCAAAGTTGAGTAATCGTAGGGAATCTTTCTTCAAAGTGCTCAATCTTTGTAATATCAAGAAATGTTTCCTGCCCAGCAGCACGTTTATGAAATAATGCATGTGCTGTAACATGGCGCGGTGCTAAGTCCAGCTGTTTATGTACGCCTTCCATTATAGGCTGACGATACGCATCTACAAATATTCCTCCGGCGCCACGAACAGCTTCAGAGACTAACCCTTTGGCCTGGCCTCCAGACCAAAGTAAGCTTGGATGGAATTGCATAAATTCCATATCACTGATGGCAGCTCCAGCACGATAGGCTAATGCGATCCCATCACCAGTATTCGTAGCAAAGTTAGACGTACAAGAATAAAGAGCACCTGCACCTCCTGTCGCGAGAATGACGTGGTGGGCAAGGTAGCGCTTCGTTCCCTTTGCGCCTTTTGTTAGAACACCAACACAATCCCCATTTGTGTTTAATAAGAGCTCATAAGCCATCTCATAGCAATTCACGACGATATTAGATGTGAGTTGATTGAGCAAATAATCAATCATTACTTGACCAGTACGATCACCGCCTGCATGTAAAATGCGATGATGACTATGTGCTCCCTCTAAGCCAAGAGCGGGGGACCCGTCAACTTGTCGATCAACTGGGAAGCCCTCATTTAAAAAATTACGCATAATTTCTGTGCCATTTTCTATTAGTACTTCAACATTCCTTCTTTCATGATGATATTCACCAGCAGTCAACGTATCAGTAATGTGAAGCTTTGGATGATCTTCTTGACTTGTAACGGCAGCAATACCGCCTTGAGCACGATAAGAACTACTCATTTTAACTGAACACTTTGTCACTAGCTGTACTTGAAAATGTTCTTCGAGAAGCCGAGCAGTTTGAAGTGCGGCAATACCACTACCAATAATAAGTACATCTGTCTTTACATCCATACATTTACCTTCTTTACAGTTGTCTTGACACTTATCTTTGCATAAAATAAAAAAGAAAACAAGACCGAATGAATTAGAAAGGAAGAATAAGATGATTTATATGGATTACGCTGCAACCGCTCCAATGACGCCAAAAGCCCTTAAAGCATATTGCGAGGTAGCAAAGCAGTATTATGGAAATAGTGCAAGCTTACATGACCTAGGAGGGCAAGCACATTATTTTGTTGAACAGGCAAGAGCTGTTGTAGCAAGGTCACTTGGAGTAAACAGTGATGGTGTCATTTTTACGGGAAGTGGCACGGAGGGCAATTTAATTGCGATTTTGTCATTAGCTTTTGCTTCAAATAAAGGGAAGCACATTATATCATCCCAAGCTGAACACACATCGGTACATGCGGCTTTAAATACACTTGAAAAAATGGGTTTTACGGTCACAAAGTTACCCTTACAGCAAGACGGTTGTATTCGTGTAGAGCAACTACGGGAAGCGATTCAAGAAGATACGGCTTTAATCACTATTCAGCATGTAAATTCAGAGATAGGTTCTATTCAACCTATAGAAGAAATTTCCAAAATTGCGAAACAAACAAATGTGCTTATGCACGTCGATTGTGTACAATCCTTTTGTAAACTCTCGTTAAAACAGCAAGTAGATGCTATTACTGTTTCAGCACATAAAATAGGTGGGCCAAAAGGGTGTGGTGCTATATATATGAATCCTGAGCTCCGTGTTCCTGCATTAGCTCCAGGTGTCACACATGAGCGCGGGCTAAGGGGAGGAACACTAGATACCCCAGCTATTGTCGCTTTTGCTACGGCGATTGAAGATTATCAATATGAGCGTCAGCATTATGCAGCATTACGTCAATACTTTAAGGAGAATTTACCAGAGACGTGTCAGCTCATTGAGTGTAAGAATCAATTGCCTAATATTTGTGGTGTGCTGATGAAAAGAGTAGAAGGGCAATACGTTTTGTTAAAATTAAATGAAGCGGGGATATGTATTTCTACAGGAAGCGCCTGTGATATTCATAGTGAATCTGGTACTAAAGCAATTTTATCTATGGGCTATTCTATGGAAGCGATTCGCCAATTTTTTAGAATATCCTTTGGTCCAGCAACGACATTTGAGGAAATTAATCGATTACAAAGGGCACTTTCAAGTCTTTAATGTTTGTCATGTGAAATATATTAAATGCTTTCTAAGCAATTAAATGAAAGGCTCAATAAATATTGAGGATAAGATTAAAACTGAAAAACTATGATTAAATAATTTTGAAATGATAATTTACGTATATGTTAAGTAGTCTATAAAAATAATCTTTGGTTAATATTTTTCTAAGTATACTTATTTTGGGTGGATTATTGGAGCGAAGAGCTACTCAAGTACTCCTGTCGTAGAGCATTGATTTTGGGGGAAGAAGTAGCTTGTAGCGAAAATTAGTGCCTTTTATTTATAAAATGGATATAAATAGTTGATTAATTCTCATCTATTAAATTAATAGTTTTCTTTTAATTAAACAATTGCTATAATAAATAGTAGAGTGATAATTTCTCTTACATAACAAAAAATATCTCTAAAAAGTAATAATTTCTTTTTTTTATAAAAAAGTATTGCACAATGCTAGAAAACGTTATACAATAATTCTTGTCTTGAAGGACAGGTAATAAACTTCAAAACGAAATACATAAAGGTTTCAACATACGAGTAGTTCGAGTAAGCGATGAAGCAAGGGAAGAACGTACTTAAGTACATGACTGACTGAACGACAGAGGCTAACGAAAAAATACGACGTATATCGAAAACTTAATAGTCTAGTGATGATGGCAAAGAGGTCACACCCGTTCCCATACCGAACACGGAAGTTAAGCTCTTTAGCGCCGATGGTAGTTGGGGGCTTCCC
>NZ_JBNNUW010000050.1:0-5870 GCF_050280125.1 Lysinibacillus sp. NPDC093692 | reverse complement strand
ACTGTGCGGTGTAATTTGTATATTGTTTTACAAAGGCTTCTGAGCCATTATATTCGTGTAGTTTCACCCAGGTTAATATAGTTCGATGGGCAACGCCTATATCTTCTCCGATTGTTCTTAAACTTTCATTCCCAAATAAATATCTTTGAACAGCTTCTAATTTCACTTTTTCTTTAAATTTAACCATACAAAAACTGCATCTCCAATTGTTAGATTGAGTGTCTAATAATTGGGGAGCAGTTCAAACACTTGGAGGGTTATTTGGTATACCCAAAAAAGTATAACATAAAGAAAAGTGCCATTTTACAAATAGATATTGACAACCTATTAGCTGGTTTAGTTGAAGATTCGCATTCCGAAATAATCAGCAAGCTTTTTCAAATTCATGGCAGTAAAAGCAAGCTTCCGCAAAAATATGTTTAATTGTTTCTTTACCCCTCGCATAGATTTGCCTGATAGCATCCAAAGGACGTAAATGTTCGGCTATTTACGTTTCATATATGAGGTTGAATGATGACTTATAAAATGAACAAATTATTACAATTAAGATATTATTTCCCTTGGTTTTATATCAATATTGCTATTCGAAGTGTTTATTGATATGTTTATTTGATTTGTATAATGAATTAAGAGAATAAATGATTAATAATGTGTTGATATTGGTATATTTATGGCGTAATTGTTAAAAAATGTGTCAAAAGATACTATGGATATATAAGTAATAGGATTACTTATGTAATTAAATAAATAGTAGGAGAGATATATGATGAAAAGAAGACAAAAACAAAAAACAAAAAATTTAGTGATGTCAACTGCTCTATTTTCTATGTTTGCTACCGGAATAACGCCTTCATTAGAAGCCTTTGCGGAAGAACAAACACAGCAACAGAATGTATCTAACGTGTTAAAAAACGAAAAATCAGTGGCAGTGGAAAATCGGAAGTTTGCAGTTCCAGGAAAAGGGGATATCGCGAAATTCCAAAAAAGCGAAAGAAGAGATAGATCATTCAGTCCTTATGAACCGACTGGGATATACGCTAGGCCTAATGAACAAATAATCATTCAAGTAGCAGGAAATCAAAATATCGATGCATACATTGGAACTTATTCATATGATGCTTCATGGAGAGAAGATTCAAAAATAAAATCCTTTACATTAAAACCTGGTTCAAACACTATTCAGTCTCCAAATGGTGGGATGATTTATTTTTACAATAAACAACAAGGAGGCACCATTCAAACAACAATAACATCAGGCGGAACGGCTACCCCTCTCTATGAACTCGGAAAGCATACAAAACAAGATTTAATAGATATGCTTAATCAATATCCAAATGCACATACGGTTGAATTAAAAGGGGAGCGTGTATTGATAACTGCTAGCCCAGCACGTGTTAAAAAATATTTGATAGGCTCTAACACAGATCCTACTCAACTATTGAAAAAGTTAGATGAAGCTACTAGAATTCAAGATAAAATATCTGGATTATCTGAAGAACAAGTAGATAAACATTATCTACACTATGTTGAGGATAATAATTCTCTAGATTATTTTATGTATGCATATCCTTATAGAACTGCATATGTAGGAGACGCAATCCAACATATCTTAAATATTAATAAATTTATAAATGATGGATGGGGCCCGTGGCATGAGGCGGGGCATATGAGACAACAAAATCCTTGGGCATTTTATAATATGACAGAGGTTCAAAACAATATTTATAGTCTTGCAGTAGAAAAAGCATTTGGTCATCCAACCAGATTAGAGAGAGAAGGTGTTTATCCAAAGGCTTTTAGCTACTTAGAACAGCAGAATAAAAATTATGACGAGATTAGTGATCTTTTTGTTAAACTTGCTATGCTATGGCAATTACATCTGGCGTATGGAGAAGAATTTTATCCTAAATTGCATCAATCGTATAGAAATATGTCTGATAGTATGTTACCTAAAAATAATGAAGACAAGAAACAATTATTTATGATTGAAGCCTCTAAAGCAGCTCAACAAAATTTAATTCCATTTTTTGAAAAATGGGGATTGCGACCAAATAATGATACGATCCAAAAGGTAGCGGCACTAGGGTATCCAATCTTAACAGCTGAAATTTGGAAAAGTACCGATTCTAATCCAATTAAACCGGATACATCAGAATCTGGTAACATTTTAGATGGTAACCAATTTGCCTGGTCGTTGAAAGGAATTGGAGATTTTGAATTTGCAAAGGTAAATTTGAATAAATCGACAGGAGAAATGCAAGTTGATCTAAAAGCAGGTGTGCCACATCACTACTTTGATAAAATATATGCGAGTATAAAAGTACAAAATCTAGCTGGAGTAGAAGTATATAAGAAAGATATATATGGGAATAAAAAACAGAATGCAGAACAAGAAAGAGTGTCCGTAAATGAAGGAGATTATATTGAGTTGACACATCTTGAAGGTGGAGAACGGGCTACGATTACAAATGTAGATAACGGAAAACAAGAAAGCTTTGAAGAAAAAGGCATCTACAAAGTTACCGTAGAGGGTCTAAAGAAGGTAGAAAAATTACCAGAAGCAAAAACTTTGGATGGTAACCAATTTACATGGTCGCTGAAGGGTATTGGAGATTTTGAGTTTGCAAATGTGAACTTGAATAAATTGACTGAAGAAATACAAATCAATTTAAATGCAGGTGTACCACATCATTACTTTGATAAAACATATGCAAGCATAATAGTGCAGAATTCATCTGGACAAGTGATATACAATAAAGATATTTATGGAAACAAACACCAGAATGCGGAATCACAAAAGGTACCAGTGAAAGTAGGCGACAAAATTGAATTGACACATCTAGAGGGGGGACACAGGGCTACTATTATGAAAATAGACAATGGTGAACAAGAAAGTTTTGGGGAAAAAGTAGTTTATGAAGTCACTTCTACAGGTTTGTTAATAAAGTAGCAACGTTATTAAAGATTTAAACATTACAATCCAGAATGAAGCGCATTTACATATGGTTTCTACCCTTTTCTAGTTTCGCCTAAATTAGGACTTTATGGGTAATGTGATAAGTATATGAAGTGAAATGGTCCGAATTTGTCAAAATTTCTTTTCTTATTGTAAATGTCCCACCTGTTAAAGGGGGAAATTTACAAGCTAAAGTACCAAATAAAAAGTCGATTCCATAAATTATGGAATCGACTTTTTATTTGACTTACAATAATAACAATTAGTAGATAGGAAAAATAGCACTATCTATAATGTATTAAAATAATAAATACACTCAAATTCAATCCTCCTTGCAGTTTCATAGCTTAGCTTGTTATTAGTGGTTTATTTAAAAAGAGGGCTCTTGGGTAAAGTGGACATTTGTCTGATATCATGTTTCTCTAAATCGTAAGAAAGTATCGATAATTGAGAAAGCGTCCTCGTGTTTTAAAGATTCCTCTGTAAATATCAAATGGGTTATATGCCCCCATTTAACTTCTTGATCAACGGAACGATATAATTCAAAAATAGCTTCTTCTGCTGTGTCTCCTTTAGCATTTCCAATCTCTGCAGGCGCTTCTAGAACAGAAGGGGTGTCAGATTTGGCTATATTTTTAAAGTTAATTAATATGTAGATAAACCTCATACTAAGCAGCTTTAAAACCCACTCCGAGCCCATTAACTTAATACATTCTCTGGGGTTCTATCGAATCCCAACATGGTAGTGTTCCAATTAATAGAAAAAAGCACCTAATCATTCTACACATTATTTTCTCTCCCCTAAATCGATGAATATATTTTAGTTTGGTAAAAATAAAGCGGATTATAAGTAAAAGGATTTAATAGTATATGCGCGCGATACTTACGATAATAAGGAATTTGTTGGATGATATATTCAGATATTTCTTAAAAATTAATTAATTTTTCATCGGATTTTGTCGGATTTTATAAGTAACTTGTACGATAAGGCACGAGCCAAAAAAATTAATACTAGGAGGTACGAAAGTTTTGAAGAAGAAATTTAGAATCAGTTTAGCGACTCAAATTTTAGTCGGTTTGATTTTAGGGATTATTGTTGGTGGTATCTTTTACGGAAGCCCGAAAATCGAAACATATTTACAACCTTTAGGCGATATTTTCCTTCATCTCATTAAAATGATTGTTGTGCCGATTATTATTTCGACTTTAATCGTTGGTGTAGCTGGTACTGGAGACATGAAACAGCTTGGACGATTGGGCGGGAAATCAATTATTTACTTTGAAATTATTACAACAGTAGCAATTGTTGTTGGTTTACTTTCCGCAAACATATTCCAACCTGGCGCAGGTCTGAACATGAACGAGCTCTCTCAAGGAGATATTTCGAAATACGTTACAACTACAGAAGAAGTACAGCATGAAGGACCGTTTGATATTATTGTAGGCATTGTACCCACAAATATCATTCAGTCAATGGGTGAAGGCGACATGCTTGCTATCATCTTCTTCTCAGTTATTTTTGGTTTAGGGGTTGCTGCCATTGGCGAACGAGGAAAACCAGTATTAGACTTCTTCCAAGGGGTAGCAGACGCTATGTTCTGGGTAACAAACCTTGTCATGAAATTCGCTCCGCTTGGGGTATTTGGTTTAATCGGTGTAACCGTTTCCAAATATGGATTCGCTTCTCTGATACCACTGGCTAAACTTGCTATACTTGTTTACGCAACAATGCTATTCTTTATATTTGTCGTTCTTGCGCTTGTTGCAAAATTCGCAGGTGTCAGCATCCTCTTCTTAATTAAAGTACTAAAAGATGAGCTGATTTTAGCGTTCTCAACAGCAAGTTCTGAGGCTGTGTTACCACGAATTATGTTGAAAATGGAGAAATTAGGTGCTCCAAAGGATATCGTATCCTTTGTTATTCCAACCGGTTACTCCTTTAACTTAGATGGTTCAACCCTGTACCAAGCTATTGCTGCATTATTTATTGCTCAAATGTACGGTATTCACCTAAGTATTGGTGAACAAATTACGTTAATGCTTGTATTAATGGTTACATCTAAAGGGATTGCAGGTGTTCCAGGAGTATCATTCGTTGTACTTCTAGCAACTTTAGGTACTGTCGGCATTCCACTTGAAGGTTTAGCATTCATCGCAGGTATCGATCGTATCCTTGATATGGGACGTACAGTCGTTAACGTAATTGGTAACTCACTTGCGTCATTAGTTATGGCGAAATGGGAAGGCCGTTTCGATACAGACAAAATGAAAAATTACTTTAAAAATAACGAAAATTTAGCATAAATTTCATCACTATGTGTAGCATTACACTGACCTAAAAACAAGAACAAATAAAAACACCTTTCGTTGATCGGGAATATTGCACTTTATCAGATCAACGTGGAGGTGTTTTTTCTATGGGGATAGTTATACAGTAACAAATGAAAATAATTGATGAACAATCATCTATAGTTCACTTTAAATCAAGTCACTCACTAAATTAAAGTCCCCTACATAATTTACTTATAGGCTAAAATAACAGAAATTACAGATTCGAAAAAACTAGTAATCATAGAAACAAAAGTGTTTCTTGTCTAATTTAAACTATTTCTGTAAAGAACTAAAATAATTGAATATAAAATTTACAGCACGCAATTCCTCCATCAATAAGCCATTTGGTGGGGGAATTGCTTCTTTTTTAATATAAAATAATCATTTCTTCAAAAATAAAGTTCGGAGATTGATCCACATTAACTCCCGTATATCTCTAGATACACTTCGCAGTATCTCCATATAAACTACACATTACTCCTATATATTATAGCTATCAAGGAGGTAAGGAAAATGAATTTTATCAAACGAGCATTTTTAAGTGTTAAAGCAAGGAAAGGAAAATCGCTAATATTATTTACTG
>NZ_JBNNUW010000049.1:0-6321 GCF_050280125.1 Lysinibacillus sp. NPDC093692 | reverse complement strand
TCAGTTTAACATACTAAAGCCTTATGAAAAATCGAAAAATCACTAGGCTTATTCGGCATGGCCCAATTTATCAAAATAATATCAGAGAGTTAAGAGAGTTAAGAGAGTTAAGAAAGTTATTATAGATACTTGACTAATCGTAAGAAAGAGCTGCCTTTGCAACTCAATGATCTTCAAGCAAAGCACGAATAAGACATAATGTACAATTACATGTACTAATCTTACAGAGTACCAACTGTTTTATTTTGCACTTAGACATGCGCTACTTTATTCGATTTTATTTTTTGATCAATTATGCCTCGGTATAATTGCGTCCGGAGGCTTTAGGCCAACAAGATGTTGGTCACTCAGTCGTTGCCACAGGACGTGGCGTTCTTAGACTGAGTTCCTCTATTCAGCGGATGTTTGCCCGCTGAAAGAAGTTAAACGCGCTAAGTAAATGATAAAGACAACGACTAGTATGCCTGCTCCGATTAGATAAACAGAGCTATAGCCAGCTTGCACGGCCACCATACCTAAAATATAAGAGCCAAGTGCAATGCCCATGTCAAACATCGTAAAGTACGTTGCGGTTGCATAACCACTACGCGTATGTGATGCGGACTGTACAGCTACTGCTTGTAAGCTTGTATTCACCGCTCCGTAGCCAATTCCAACAAAGATGGCTGCACATAAAAACAATGCCGGTCCTGAGACAAATGCAAGCATAACAAGTCCGATTGCAAAAAATATAATACCCGGCAGAATAACAAATTGCGGCCCTTTTGTATCATAAAGCTTACCTGTATATGGCCTTGTTATAAGCATTGCCGCTGCAAAAACCGCATAAAAAAGACTCGCTACATCCATTAAATCTTTTTGCTGTGCGTATACTGATAAAAACGATAAAACACTCGCATATGAAAAAGCTACTAAACTAGCAATAGCCGCTACTGGAAGTGCACGACGTTCAAATAAATCATCAAATTTAAATGTCAACTTACCTTGATGATCAGGCTTAGGTAAATCATCCGTTTTCATCGTTACAGCTAGGATGCCCCCTACTAATATGCAAATACTCATAACAATAAATAGTACATTAAAGCTGCTATATTGAATAAGCAGTAAACCGATAAATGGCCCTAAAACTACTGCTAGGTTAGTAGACATTGTAAAATAGCCTAGACCTGTACCTTTCCGATTGGCTGGCACAATATCCGCTGCTAATGAGCCGGCTGCCGTTGTAATAATACTAAAGAAGATCCCTTGAATAAAACGTAATCCTAGTAAAAGTCCAAAAGGATGTATAAATAAATATAAAACTGTACATAAAAAATAGCCGATAATTGAAATGACTAAAAGCTTTTTCTTCCCAAATACATCTAATAGCTTACCTGAAAAGGGACGAACGATTATAGCCGATAATAAAAATCCTGACAGTAACAATCCCGCTTCCTTGTCAGTCTGATGCAACTCACCAATCGCATAAAGCGGCAAAGTCGTTACTAACCCATAGAAAACAAAAAATACCGAGATATTTGTGAAAAAGAGACTAATAAATCGCTTCGTCCATATTTTTGTATTTCCCTCTTGCTGCATATCAATCAACCTTTCATTTTTTCCAATAAAATCATAAATTGCTGCTGTTCCTCGACCGTCAATGCCCCTATCATTCCTTCCTCAAAAGCTAAAATGGTTTTAGTAATAACAGGCAAATGTTTCTCTGCATATGGTGATAAGGTAACAATTTTTTCCCGTTTATCTTCACCATCTATTCTTAGCACCCAGCCTAAAGTCTCGAGTCGCGTTATTGCTCTTGTTATACTCGGCGCTTCAACGTTCAAATACTTCCATATTTGTGTTAATGTCATTGGTCCGTGATTATGTAAGCAATATAAAATAGTCCATTGTGAGCTATACAAATTATGCTGTTTCAGTACTTCATTTAAACAATTCGTTATATAACGACTCTTTTGGAATAACGCATGAAATAATGGATTCATGATTGTGACCTCCCGTATTTATTTACCTAGCTAAACAAATACTATACGCCTCATTTTTTTCGTTGTAAAGCAAGCTGTTTATGTAGTGCATTTAGTGGCAATGATCCAGAGTTTACTGGATGGTATCGGTTATTCTAATCAGCGATTTCACTACTTCTTCTAGCTTTTCTATCATATTAGAAGGGAATTTTTTGAAAGTGTCGAATTTAGCTACTAGATTACAATAAAAGGAGATGGAAGCATGGGGAAAAAGGTATTAATACTCGCAGGAGACGCAGTTGAAGCTTTAGAAATTTTTTATCCTTATTATCGTTGTCTTGAGGCTGGCTATGATGTAACGATTGCAGCACCATCCGCAAAGAAATTACAAACTGTATCGCACGATTTTGTCGATGGAGTTGATACTTACATCGAGCGTACAGCATATGGCTTAGAAGCGCACTCATCCTTTGCGGAAGTAAACCCAACACAATTTGACGGGCTCATCATTCCTGGTGGACGAGCGCCGGAATACATTCGTTTAAATGAGCATGTGCCAGCACTAGTAAGCCATTTCTTTGAAGCAAATAAACCAATCGCTGCTGTATGTCACGCAGCACAAATTTTCGCGACCATTCCAAAAGTTCTGCAAGGTCGTGAGCTAACAGCTTATATTGCCTGCAAGCCAGAAGTTCAAGTAGCTGGAGGAACGTACATCGATGCTAATCTTCATACAGACGGCAATTTGATTAGTGGTCATGCATGGCCAGATTTATCTGGATTAATGCGAGAATTTATTCATAAGCTAGAAAACTAGTAGAAGAAGGATGCCTGAAGTTAGGCATCCTCTTATTTTATGAAGTGATTTCTCGGAGTTCAATCTTTACCAATTTATTTGTATTGGTTACATATTTGATACGAACTTGTATACCGAATTCCTTATCACTTAGTTTTATCCAAAGCTTAAATTTCTCAATCGTGGTGTCTCCTTTAACCTCACTTCCCTCATGCAAATAATCGATAATTTTAGCTTGAGGGTATTTTGCCTGCGTTTCTTTTATCGCTACTTTTCCCCATTGAGCATGGGCTGGTATTTCTTGTTGAGCATAGACATTTGTTGGGAAGTGGGTCGATACGGCAAACAATACAAGAGAAAATCCTAACATTACAAAAAATTTTCGCAAGTGAATCAACCTCTCCTATTTTTTTGGCATAAAGTCGCCAAAACAGCATAAAATAAGTGCTCCCTAAGTATTTTGTCAATCTACTTAAGGAGCAGTTTTTATTATCTTTTGCTGGATTGTTTTGGTTGTTGAGGATTGTTATGAATTACTTGATTAAATTCTGCTGAATATTCTTCACGATCATTTCTTTTATGTGTATCTTCTTTCTTTTTCTTTTTGAAGCTCGTTTTACCCTTCTTTGCCATTTTTTAAGCCTCCACTATTTGTTTTTGTTGGACTGTTGATTTTTCTTATGGTTCGTTTTATTATCTTTATTTTTGGCTTTCGCATCGAATTCTGCAGAGAATTCTTCATTTAGATTGTCATTCGGGTTATTGTTATTACTATTTGACTGATCGAGGTCTATTTTTTTGTAGGTATCAAAAGGATTATGCGTTCTAATGTTCATTGTTTTATTGTTATTTTTGTTGTTTTTATTCGTGTTTCTATTGCCCACGGATGTTCACCTCCTAATTGTAATGTGCTCAGGATAGAACGATTTATGCTTTGGGGATTACTGCAGACATTGCCAAAAAAAAATGTACATCACCAATATTAATTAGTAATGTACATTGTATTTAGACAATCGTATATTCAGTTATATTTAATAATGCACCAACTGCACCAGAAAAACCGTGGTCATTTATAAAAATTGGTGTATGTTTTTTCGTTCGTGTGTAATTGGCAATAACACGTGCAAGATGATCATTATTACTTAAAGTTGAACCGATATAAACGATATGCTGAGCATTTTTCTCTTCAGCATATTGAATACTAAGTGTAGTAATAACTTCACCAACAAGCCCTTGTACAGTTGCGATAATATCTTCTATTGGATGTTTGACTGACTCCGTAATACCAACTTTCCCAAAATTACTAGCTGTCAAATGCCCATCAATAGGTGTGTCCATCCCTTGATAAATATCCTTTACAAGTAAATCTATACTTTCACGATTTCCCATAGAGGCCAGATTTCTTATTTCATTATAATCCGTGATTCCAGTTGTAAGCGCTGACAATCCAATCAATGTTCCACCACCAACGCCTGTCCCACCAACACGGACATGTGTATTATCTTCCATATAATGAATTGAAGTACCAGTACCAATATTCGTAATCATACTTCGATCGAAGAAGTAGCCCTCTTTATGCAACAAAAATCGAACGCCCTTTAAAGTGGCTTCAAACTCTACTATATAATGAATCGATTTCATTGTTTTAATGACATCAAGTAATTGTTCCGTACGCCCTCCCGTAACTCCAATATCCTCAATATCTGGATGATTAATAATCCAATTCTTCACAGCGAGCAAATCATTTGACGGAAAAGTTGTTAAAACAAGCTCGTTATGCTCATCTAAATAAGCAACTTTTGTCAATGTTCCGCCTGCATCAATACCTATAGCCTTTGGCATACCATTCTCCTTTGACTTTACGTACAATCTCTATTTCAGATGGTGAGATATATACTAGATTTTGCTTTTATTCAAGAGACGTTTAGAAGCCAGTTGAATAATGTTCATGTCTCCACAAATGTCACGGATTTTGCAAGGAGTTATTGTGCCAAAATCCGATGTATTGTATTTAAGTACCGAAAGCAAACAACAGCAACAAATGTTTTCTGTGCGAAAGTGAAACGGCAGCAACAAATGTTTTCTGTGCGAAAGTGAAACGGCAGCAACAAATGTTTTCTGCGCGAAAGCGAAGCGGCAGCCGCAATTTCTAGAAAGATGTAGCTGCATATTTGTCCTTCCTAAACTTTAACGCTGTTGAAATAATTGTGCAATAACTTAGCAAACTTTCATGAAAAAAACACGAAAAACATCAAATTTCTTCTATTATTCACGCGATTTTCGTCGCATTTTTATAACTTTAACATTATTCTATTAAAAAAACAAAAGAAGCGAAAACACGCTGATACATTTTCACTTCTAAAGGAATTCTTGTAATTAACGAGCGGATATCCTCATCATTCACTAGGTAATTTTTGTTGCTAACCTAAACAATTTCTCCAGTGCTACGGCCATCTTTGACGTACAACCTTTACTATTCGCAACTTCGTTATCCATCCTTTCTATCCCATTTGAAAATAGTTAGTTATAAATTGAACAATCTGTTTTATCTTTCTTCACTTTTACGATACGATATACTATAGATGCGTTACCATTTGAACGGAGGAATACAAGTGAAAGAGCAAAAGAAACTTTACAAAGAAGCGATGCAAGTTTTAAAGGAAACTAGTCGCACTTTTTATATACCAATTACTTTTTTAAAGAATGATTTAAAATTGTCAGTGGCAGCCGCATATTTAGCAATGCGCGCTATAGATGAGATTGAGGATCATGAAGAACTTTCAAATGATGTAAAATTTGATTTACTAACTGCAACGAGTGAATTATTAAAAGATACATTTAATGCCGAAGCATATGAAGCATTATTAGCGCCATATGCAGATCAGCTACCTGAAGTATCTCTTCGTTTAGCAGATTGGCTAATTTTTTGTCCTGAAGGCTCACGAAAAATTGTTCAAGATTCAACGAGTGAAATGGCATTCGGGATGGCAAAATGGGCAAAGGCAAACTGGCAGGTGCATACGCGAGAGGATTTAGATGATTATACATACTACGTAGCAGGGCTTGTTGGAACAATGCTGTCTGAGCTTTGGGCGTGGGGTGCAGACATTCAAACAGATCGAGATTTAGCAATTGGCTATGGTCGAGGTCTCCAAGCAGTCAATATTTTACGCAATCAGCACGAAGATCTGGATGAGCGCGGTGTAAGTTTCGTTCCCGACGGATGGACACGCGATGATTTATTTGCATACGCGGAGGAAAATCTTGCGAAAGCGGATCTTTATATGAAAGATATTAATAAACGAACGGTATTATTATTCTGTCGATTACCGCTTGCCTTAGCTCATAAAACATTGAAGGCGATGCAAGATGGGCGTGAAAAAATGACACGAGCAGAAGTAGAACAAACGGTCGAAGAGGTACAAGCTGACTAAAACCTTCTCCTTTAAAAAGAGCCCTAGTACGAAAAAAATGAACTGAACCCTATAAAGTAGACAGTTTAATAAAAGACCATTTGCTACATTAAACAGCGATTAAATGACTTCGGTATGCTGCCGGAGTCAT
>NZ_JBNNUW010000048.1:0-9511 GCF_050280125.1 Lysinibacillus sp. NPDC093692 | reverse complement strand
CACACCCGTTCCCATACCGAACACGGAAGTTAAGCTCTTTAGCGCCGATGGTAGTTGGGGGCTTCCCCCTGTGAGAGTAGGACGTCGCTAGGCACAAAGTAGCCACTGAGAAATCAGTGGTTTTTTTATTTTAAAAAAATCAGTAATAACACCCAATAAATGTTAGAATTTAATTGATTTAAATAAACAAATATAGGGGTGTATTTAAATGGCAACAGGGGTATATAGAGAAAATATTCAAATTGAAAAAGCTAAGCTACAGGAGTTCATTCGAAATAAAGAAGAGTGGGCTATACTAATACCTGGTTATTTACATCATGAATTCCCAAGTGAACGAAATATGATTTGGGTATTTCAAGGGGATTTTGGAATGATCCAAAAAGCTGTAAAGGTTGAACTTAAGTGTAAGGAATCAAATCCTAATCAGGTTATATTTGATTTGGTAGGCTTATCAGATCCTTTAAATGGTGATGGATACTTTGAAGTTACACAAAACCAGGATGGTACATGTCAGTTAGAAGGTAATTTAACATTAAAGGCAAGTGGTTTCCTTGCAGGAATGATGAATCCAATTTTAGAAAAGTTTGTACCGCCATTAGTAGAACAGCTAGTACAAGAGATGGCAATAAAAGCTAGTATCTAGTATTTCCGACATAATTAGCCTCAGCATAATTGTTACTGATAAAAGAAGAGTGTCATGTCATAGAAAAGGTCATTGCTTTTAGTTGCAATGACCTTTCTGACTTATCAAGCACGCGCCATGAAAGCGACCAATCGAAACGGAAATCAACCACATCGTATTGAGAGAGGAGCTATTTTTTTGAGAAATATTTGAGTAATTGCTCAATATAATTTAAAAAGGAGGAATCATTATGGAGCAATGGATAGGTATTCAAACACTCATTTGGTTATTCCCTATTATGTTTATTCTCCATGATTTTGAAGAAATCATAATGGTTGAAAAGTGGTTGAATAAGAATTCTACGATTTTGTATGAAAGATTGCCGAAAAAAATGGCTAATCGAGTTATTAAACAGTTCTCGATGTCGACAGCACAGTTTGCCGTAGCAGTAGTCGTAGTATTTATGTTTGTAAGTAGTTCCACTTTTGTAGCAAATCAATATGTGAATCAAGGGCCGTTCGGAGATATCTATTTCTTCACTGTTGTTACGCTAACCTACTTTCTACATGCGTTCACTCACCTTGCACAGTCTATTTTTCTTCGTTCCATTACACCAGGTGCACTCACATCTTTGATAATCGTCATTCCATATAGTTTAATGTTGTATCGTTCGTTATTAATTAATAACGTCATAACATGGAACATTATTTTTGTTTGCTTGCCATTTTGTCTTTTATTGATCCCTATTGCATTACTAGCACATTGGATCGGGAAAAAGGTTATATGAATTTCAACTTATTTATATCCATTCAGTAAATTTTTTTCTAACGTAAGTGTTATAATTAAATAAGAATATAACGGAAATGGGTGTTTTGTTTTGCAAAAGAAAAAGCCGATTGTAGAGGGATTAGAGCGCTTTCAACAACAACAAAATATTTCCTTTCATGTACCAGGGCATAAACACGGAGAACTATCCCATCTTCCTCAGCCCTTTAAAGATGTAATGCGATATGATGTGACTGAATTATCAGGTCTCGATGACTTACATCATCCAGAGGAAATGATATTAGAAGCAGAAAACTTATTGGCAGATACATATGGGGCGATGAAAAGTTTCTTTTTAGTAGGTGGATCTACAGTCGGGAATTTAGCAATGATTTATGCCACATGTAAAAAAGGTGATACGATTATTGTCCAACGTAATGCACATAAGTCTATATTTCACGCGATTGAGCTTGTTGGGGCAAAGCCTGTATTTGTATCCCCGCTATGGGATGAACGAACATTAACAGCAACCCATGTTTCTTATAAAGATTTGAAAAAAGCAGTTGATTATTATCCAGACGCACGTGCAGTAGTATTAACGTATCCTACTTACTATGGTATGACATCGAAAGAAATACAGCAGCAGATTGCGTATTGTCATGAGAAAGGTATTCCAGTTTTAGTGGATGAAGCACATGGAGCTCATTTTAGTGCATGTACTTTATTTCAGCCATCTGCATTGACATTTGGTGCAGATATAGTAGTACAGTCTGCGCATAAAACATTGCCAGCGATGACAATGGCATCCTTTATGCATGTTAATTCTAACTTAGTCGATGTCGACAAAATAAATCACTATTTACGTATGCTACAATCTAGTAGCCCGTCCTATCTTTTATTGGCTTCTTTAGATGATGCACGTTATTATGTACAGACATATATGGAGAGTGACGGTGCATATATAATAGAAAAAAGAAATCAATGGATCGAGGCATTACGAGCTATTGGCTCTTTGGAAGTTATTGAGGTAGACGACCCTATCAAATTATTATTACGTGTTAAGGGGTATACAGGTTTTCAATTACAGGAAGCATTAGAAGCAAAGCATGTATATGCAGAACTGGCAGATGCAAATCAAGTATTGCTTGTGCTACCTTTGTTGAAACAGGGGCATAACTATCCATTTGCAGAAATACGTGTCCGTATTAAAGAGGCCATAACATTGTTATTAAGTACACCAAAGGCAGAAATCGTAACTGCTTCACAAACGACCTATAATTTTGTGGCCATTACTGAACCTTCCTATACATTTGATGAAATGGAAAAGGCGGAAACAGAATGGTTACCGTATATGCGAACGATGGGACGTATTTCTGCAAGTATGATTATTCCGTATCCACCCGGTATTCCACTGCTTGTTCCAGGAGAAAAAATAACCGTGGCAAAGCTGAGTCAGTTAGAGGAGTTACTAGCTACTGGTGCAACGTTCCAAGGTAATCACCGTTTAGAAGAAAAGATGATTAAGATCATTAAATAGTTGGAGGCTATAACAGCATGAATTGCAATTTATTTATTACATTTGAAGGTCCAGAAGGTGCTGGAAAAACAACAGTCATTCAAAAAATAGCCGAGCGACTTGCAGAGGAAAAGATTGATGTATTAGCAACGAGAGAACCTGGTGGTATTGAGATTGCTGAGAAAATTAGGAGCGTAATTTTAGACCCCGAACATACAGCCATGGATGAGCATACAGAAGCGTTATTATACGCAGCGGCGAGAAGTCAGCATTATTTTGAAAAAGTTCGACCTGCGTTGGATGCTGGAAAAATGGTTATTTGCGATCGCTTTATCGATTCCTCTTTAGCATACCAAGGATATGCACGTGGTATCGGCGTTGATGAAGTATTATCTATTAATGAGTTTGCAATCGGTAAGAAGTTACCTGATATGACAATCTTATTTGACCTTGCACCAGAGGTAGGCTTGGCACGGATTCATGCTCATGGAGAGCGAGAGGTCAATCGTTTAGATGTTGAAAGCTTAGCTTTTCATAACAAGGTTCGGGAAGGATATTTACAGCTAGTGGAGCGTTATCCTGAGCGTATACATGTCGTCAATGCGGACCAAAATATTGATCATGTTGTTGAAGATGTATGGTCATTAATATATGAAGCAATACAGTAAATGCATGAAGTTGTCTACCACAATGTGATATAATGGTAACAACTATAATCTTATTTTCATTCAGAAAATGTTTTCTGCGCGACAGTAGCGAATGTTTTGAGATGAATGAAGAAGTAGTTTTATTTTAGTAGATGTTCCGAGCACCTACTGAAACAGAGGAACTCTAACCTATGTCACGGAAAAGGTAACTAAAATCTATTTAGATGAATTTTATCGAAGGGGTGAGTGCGAATGAAGTTAGTAGTAGCTGTAGTGCAAGATCAGGATAGCAGCCGCTTATCGAATGCTTTAACGAAAAATCAGTTTCGTGCAACTAAATTAGCGAGCACTGGAGGATTTTTACGCTCTGGAAATACGACGTTTCTTATTGGAACGGAAGACTCTCTCATACCCAAAGTTTTAGATATTATTCGTGATAATTGTCGTGCACGAGAACAAATGGTTGCACCTGTTTCGCCATTAGGCGGGAATACAGATTCCTATATACCTTATCCTGTGGAGGTAGAGGTAGGTGGAGCGACAGTTTTTGTATTACCAATTGAACAGTTCCATCATTTTTAAATTATTTGCCACGTTAAATGGGAAGAAAAACACATTATAATTTAGCTTTTGTGTATTTGGTATAGAAAGCAAGTGGGGGCGAAACAGCTTGAAGATCAATCAAGATATACGTGTCGGGTTAAATACTAATCGTAAAGAACCACTGCATAACAATAATCAAAATAACCGATTTGGAGATATGGTCGTCAAGCAAGGCACCAAATTGCAAACTGAACAGCTTACGCGATTGCTAGGGGATATTTCTACAGCAGGTGATCGTGTCGCAAGATCGCGTAATTTACGAGAGCTTGCTCGTTTTAAAATGCTTGTTAAACGGTTTCTACAAGAAACAGTAGAGCATGGTATGGATTTAAAACAATCGCATTCATGGAATCGTTTTGGTGAAGGAAGACGTTTGAAAATTATTGAAACTATCGATACGCGTCTTGTGGAGCTTGCTCAAGATATTTTAGATGAAGAAAAGGAAGCAATTGATCTTCTCGATAAAATCGGTGAGATAAAAGGCTTATTAATTAATTTGTATATGTAAAACCCGTGTCTCGTTCTCTTGTAGGCGCGGGCTTTTTTCAAACTGAATGGTATGAATTCAATTCACGATGAAACTAATCTATCTGCTCTAAAACTGTAGATATTTCTGTACGAAAATTGGTTCATCACCAAAAGTTGTGGATGACTTTTATTAATACGTCTACTATGTTAATAAGTTGATTTTCGTTACGACTGGGCGACTCCTTGGGGATTAGTAATAGAGGAACGAAGGCTAAAAGCATCACATCCTGTGATAATGCCCCCGTGACCAACATCGGTGCTGTCGCTGCGCTTTCGCACAAACAAAACCAAAACCCTCTGCTGCCGCTACGTTAGCACTATGCTTTCGCGCAAAAAAACATCTGTTGGCCCGAGACCCTGGAGCGAGCGAAGCGGCAGCTACAAAGCGCCCAGTCGGAACGGAAATCAACCACACGTTTTGGTGATGATCTATAAAATTGAGCAATAGGAAACAATTATGCTATAAGTGTAATTGATATAGGAAGGAATTTTAATATATGGCCAAGAATGTTGAAGAGCTATTCGCACTGCAACCAGTCGTAATGAAGCAGCTTCAAACGATTTTTGACAAACATAGATTAGCACATGCATACATTTTTGATGGTGAAAAAGGGACAGGCAAAGTAGATATTATGCAGTTTTTTGTCAAATTAATGCTTTGTGAGCAACCAATTCAAAATGTTCCATGTGAAACATGTCGAAATTGCAGACGTGTTGATTCGGGTAATCATCCGAATATTCATCAAATTTATCCCGAGGGTCAATTTATAAAAATTGATCAAATACGTGAATTAATTGCAGAAATGAAGATGATGGGTGTTGAAGAGGGACGGAAGATTTATGTACTTCATCATGCAGACCGTCTCAATATTGCATCTGCAAACATGATTCTTAAATTTTTAGAGGAACCTGATGGTGAGGTAACTGCGATTTTATTAACGGAGCAAATGCAGTCAATTTTACCAACGATTCGCTCTCGCTGTCAGCATATTAAATTTCAAAAAATGCCTCGACATTTATTGTTAAAGCATCTACAAGATAATAATATTTCTTACTCGATGGCTTCTACAGTGAGCATGATGACGAACGAGCTCGAAACAGCTATGATTTTAGCAAATGATGAGCAGTTTGCACATGCTCGAAAAACAGTGTTAAAATTAGTAGAGGCAATTCGTCAGAACGTACATGAAGCAATGCTTGTTGTACATGAAGAATGGTTGCCATTATTTAAAGAAAAAGGCGAGATGGAACAGGCATTAGATTTACTACTATTTGCTTACCGTGATATAGTGTCAATAAAAGCTAATCCCGAATCAGCTTGTACTTACCCAGACATGTTACAGACATTTAAAGAAGCTGCGCTACATTCGACTTATGAACGTCTATCTAGTCAAATGGAGTCTATTTTACAGGCGCGTTCATCTTTACAGCGTAACATGAATAGGACGTTAATGATGGAGCAGTTAATGCTAAATCTGCAGGAGGGGTATACATTTGTATAATGTAGTGGGAGTCCGCTTTAAAAAAGCGGGTAAAATATATTATTTTGATCCAGCATCATATCTACTAGAGGACAGTCAATATGTTATTGTAGAGACAGCTCGCGGTGTAGAATATGGTAAAGTAGTTGTCCCTCAAAAGGTTGTTGAGGATAATGATGTTGTTTTACCACTTAAACAAGTTCTACGACCAGCGGATGAACGTGATCGTATTCAAGTAGAGGAAAATGCTGCCGAATCAAAGCGTGCATTTGAACTAGCAAGTACAAAAATCATTGAGCATAATTTAGAAATGAAGCTCGTTGATGTTGAATATACATTTGATCGTAATAAAATCATCTTTTATTTTACGGCTGAAGGACGCGTTGATTTCAGAGATCTTGTAAAAGATCTAGCTTCCGTTTTTAGAACACGTATCGAACTTCGTCAAATTGGTGTACGTGATGAGGCGAAGTTGTTAGGTGGTATTGGTCCATGTGGCCGGATGCTTTGCTGCTCAACATTTTTAGGAGATTTTGAGCCGGTTTCTATTAAAATGGCTAAAGATCAAAACTTATCTTTAAATCCATCTAAAATTTCAGGTCTTTGCGGTCGTTTAATGTGCTGCTTGAAATATGAAAATGATGAATATGAGGAAGCTAAAGAGGGCATGCCAGACATCGGTGAATTAACGATGACACCAGATGGACGAGGTAAAGTTGTAGGTTTAAATGTACTGGAGAGACTCATTCAAGTATATTTACATGAGCAGGAGCGTACAGTCGAGTATACACTAGAAGAACTGCTAGCATGCGAAAAAAATCTTATATAAGATAGAGAACTGAATGAGGTGGCTTGGGTGAAGGACCGTAATTTCTTAGATACCGTTATGGAGTTCGAACAACAGCTCGAAGCAATGCAGGAGCAATTTGGTGCATTGAAACAATTTGTAGCGTTAATGATGGAGGAGCATAAGACACTCGAAACAGAAAATCATCACCTTCGTACACGTCTAGAAGAATTACTTTCTAATGAAAACTCTGAACAGACTACTGATGAGAAGAAAGAGAATCCGTTAGATATTGGCGAGGGTTATGATAACCTAGCACGTTTGTACCATGAAGGCTTCCATGTTTGTCATGTTCATTTCGGAAGTTCACGTAAAGGTGAAGACTGTCTGTTTTGTCTATCATTTTTAAATAAACAAAATGTGTAATAGAAGGCTGATTCCCACTATGGTGGTGTCAGTCTTTTGTTTTGTATAGTAGGAGGAAGAAACATGGAAGAATGGTTGAAAGATGACGAACGGTTAGACTATTTATTAGCTGAGGATTTACGTATTATTCAAAGCCCCTCTGTATTTTCGTTTTCATTGGATGCAGTGCTACTTTCGAAATTTGTTAGTGTCCCATACAATAAAGGAAAAATTGTTGATTTATGCTCAGGTAATGGTGTAATCCCACTTTTTCTAAGTGCTAGAACAAAGGGACATATTACAGGAGTAGAAATTCAACCACGCTTATTTGATATGGCTGAGCGAAGTATCCGTTACAATAAGTTGGAAGAGCAAATTCATATGGTCCTTGGTGATGTGAAGGAAATTCCTAAGGAGCTTGGTATTGAAAAGTATGACGTTGTAACATGTAATCCGCCATATTTTTTAGCACATGAAGCTAGTGATAAAAATTTAAGTGAGCATTACGCTATTGCCCGCCATGAACTATATTTAACGTTAGAGGAATCAATACAGTCAGCAAGTAAATTATTAAAACAGGGCGGAAAGGCCGCTTTTGTTCATCGTCCTGGTCGGTTGTTAGATATTGTTACGGCGATGCGAGCGAATCGTATAGAGCCTAAACGTATGCAATTTATTTACCCGAAAGAGGGTAAGGAGGCCAACACACTATTAATAGAAGGAATTAAGGACGGTAAACCGGATCTGAAAATATTACCACCCCTGTATGTGTATAATGCGGATAATGAATATACAGCAGAAGTGAGAGAAATTCTTTATGGAAAAGAACAGTAACCATTATTTTTATGTGTTAGAATGTGCCGACCAATCCTTTTATGCTGGTTACACGAATAATGTAGACAGGCGTGTCGCTGTACATAATGCTGGTAAGGGAGCAAAATATACGAGAGCACGAGGACCAGTGGAATGTATTTATGTAGAGGAATTCGATACGAAACAAGAGGCGATGCGTGCAGAATATGCTTTTAAACAGCTAACACGAACGCAAAAAATGAAATATATAGGGAGGGATGCGTTATGAAATCTCAAAAAAGTACAATGCACAATCATACAGGTTGTTTATATTTAGTTGGAACACCTATTGGTAATCTAGAGGATATGAGTGTACGTGCGTTACGTATTTTAAAGGAAGCAGATATTATTGCTGCTGAGGATACACGTAATACCAAAAAGCTTTGCAACTACTTTGATATAGCAACACCCCTGATCAGCTATCATGAACATAATATAGAGGTGGGGGGAGAGAAGTTATTAGCATTCTTACGTGAAGGAAAAACAGTTGCATTAGTTAGTGATGCTGGTCTACCGTGTATTTCCGATCCTGGTGCAGATATAGTCGAAAAAGCAATTGAGCAAGACTTTCCAGTTGTGCCGGTGCCAGGTCCCAATGCTGCAATATCAGCATTAATCGCCTCCGGATTAACACCGCAGCCATTTTTCTTTTATGGATTTTTAAATCGAGGAAAAAAGGAACGTCGACAGCAATTAGAGCAACTAAAAAAACGTCAGGAAACCATTTTGTTTTACGAGGCTCCTCACCGTATAAAGGAAACCTTGAAAGACATGGAATTTATTCTTGGTAATCGTCGAATTGTATTAGCTCGCGAGCTAACTAAAAAATTCGAAGAGTTTTTACGTGGTACGTTGGCTGAAGCAGTGGAATGGTCACAAACAGAGGAAATTCGAGGAGAATTTTGTATTGTCCTTGAAGGAAATGAAAATGATGAGGAAGAAAATGATGAACAAGCCTATTGGATGACAATGTCTATTGTTGAACATGTTGATTATATTATTGATCAAAATGGTGTTACATCAAAAGAAGCTATAAAAGAAGTGGCCAAACTACGTCAAGTAGCTAAGCGAGAAATCTATAATGAATACCATAGTTAATGTAAAGAAAGAGGTCGCCTTAATATAGGCACCTCTTTTTTTGGGTTCTATAATATTTTTTGGGGTATTCGCACAATTCCACGCATAAAAAAAGCACAGATTCACCGATTTATATATACTTGAATTGTCGAGAAACAAGTAATAGAAAGGTGAACTGTGCATATGAATTTTAACACGAATATTCCAGGATTAAAAGATGTAGAGATT
>NZ_JBNNUW010000047.1:0-10975 GCF_050280125.1 Lysinibacillus sp. NPDC093692 | reverse complement strand
AACTTCCCCTGGCCCTTTACTATTAGCAAACGGATCTTCATTCCCTCTCATATAACTCGGCTGGTTGTTATTACCGCCATATTGCCCTTGTGAACTACCTTGTTGTTGTCCACCTGTATTTGTACTTGATTCGTAGTTTGAAGTGCTCTGCGAGCCTCCTGCGCTGTTTCTCGGTTCTAAAAACTGAATACTGTCGGCTACAACGTCAGTATGGTACACACGCTTGCCATCTTGCCCCTCATAACTGCCTGTTTGGATTCGCCCTTCCAAACCTATTAAATTACCTTTGCGCTGAAAGTTTGCTAGATTCTCAGCTTGTTTTCGCCAAGCCACACAACTTATAAAGTCTGCCTCACGATCACCTTGTTGATTTTGAAATGTTCGATTAACTGCAACTGTGAAGCGACATGTTGCAACTCCATTTGGCGTATAACGTAATTCAGGATCTTTTGTAAGTCGCCCAACTAATACAACACGATTAATCAATTTAAAACCTCTTTTCTTTTTGCAATTCCTGCTTGTACATTGTTTTCTAAGTATCTAAGTTGTTGCATAGCATAGTGTGAGCAATTACTATCACTTAATCGTTTTTGAACATCTTGAAGGACTGGGAGTGGAAACTCATACTCTTGTATAATTTGGTTTATACGGTCTGCTACCTCCTCTAACATGTTAGCTCGAGTAACATCCACCTTCTCAGCCATTAGCTTCACTCCTTTTTCTCATTCTTTCAATATTTTCTAAGGCCTTTTGTTTCTCAGCCTCAAAATCAATTGTGTTGTTATCAGGTTCAGTACCTGGAGTTAGTGACTCTTCTTTGTTATTACGATTAGCGAACCACTCTGGCACTATTTCTGTTCGACCTTTAGGCTTTTGATAGGATTGGTTAGATTGTTGTCGCTTGTTGTTTTTCTCTCTTTCTTCTTTAGCATGTAACTGCTGGTAAGTTGTGATCATTTCCTTACGCCAGTTAATTAATGTTCCTTCTGCATACTTAATTTTGTTGCGAGCATTATTAAATACTGCGTTTTGTAATGCTGCTAAGATTAAATCCACATCTTTATAATCATCTAAGATGTAACCAAGGTGTTCTGCTATTGTTGGAAGAACTGGTGTAATGTTGTGATTTGTAAATTCAACTAATCTAGCAAAATCAGATTGAGAAGAAACCGACTGACAACCTTCACTGTCTTTTGTTTGTTTTTCTTTTTTATTTTCTTTTTGTTTTTCTTTTTCTGTTTGTTTTTCTTTTTGTCCACGTATCGTTGACGTATCGTAAGAACCCGCATCATTACTGGATTCATTATTTTCTGACGTAACGTTATACGTATCGTGTGACGTATCGTAGTACGACTCGTAGACGATACGTACAGAATCATTTGAGATTCCTTTGCCTACCCATTGAATTAATGTGGTATCTTTCACTTCTTTTAGTTCTGACTTCACACAATCAAGAATCGGTTTACCTCCGCGATTAAGGTTGTATTTGCCCCAGTTTTTAATAGCTATTTCACGAGTTTCCTCATTGTATTTAATAAGTTTGTGATGCTCTCTGAACCTTTGTAGCAGCGCACCAGCACTTTCCATTGAGTAACCCATATCAAAAGCTATTTGCTTTTTGGTAATTTGATAGATGCCAATTTGAGTCGTACTTTCATTTGTCAGCAAATACAGGAAGAAGTATTTATCCTCTGCTGTCATTTCCTCAACCACACGAGGATCGTTCCAAAAAGTTGTGTAGACGTATCTGTATTTAGCCATTTGCCCTCACCTCTCCTTATATTCGAATTATTATCACAGACTTATTAACAATCAGGTTAGGAAATAATAAATAATTTCCCGGGTAAGCGCAGGAAATGACAAGTATACCCTTAAGAAAAACTTTGCGGGTTACATTATTCATCCATTTTCACCACCTAATCTAGTAGATACTCAATTTCGAATGTACCTTCTAACTTCTTTGTGGACCTGCAATATCCACACTTATCACATCGATGTGGCTTTTTTCGTCCTTGTTTCGCTGCTATGATGTTTGGTAGCATCGTTTGAACATATTCCATTTCAAAATCAAAACGTCCAGAATCGAAATGTAATACTGCTTTATCAGGTGGCGTTTCTTTAGTAACTGCGACAATGTAAGGATCATAATAACGACCTGTATTTTGAAAGATGATTTCTCTATACACCCACATCTGCAACACATAATCAAAGGCTTGTACAAATGAAACCCATGTATTATATTTCTCACTCCAGTAACGCTTCCGAAGCTCCTGAGTGCTCTTTAAATCACTGAAAAATCCACGTTCATGATTGATGTTATCGACTTTGATTTTCCACTCTACACCGAATAACTCACCTGTATAAATGATCTCTTTTTCACCTTGTAAAGCGAACATACAGAACTTGTCATTTTTAATAGTCTCAATCATGTCATCAGCTTTTTCATAGTCCTTATATTTGTTACTACGACTGTTGTAAATGGTGCCGTGATTTAGTTCTTTAAATTCTGTGAATGCCTCGTTACTCTCAAAGGCAACGTGTAAATATGAACCAACCATTAATGCTGTAGAGGGAGGACGAGAAAACTCGCCTCTTACCTCTGCAAACGTTCTAGCTTCACACTCCATAGCACTTTTAAATTGAGATACTGACATATAATGTTGGTTTGCCTCATTCGAGTGATAGCTCTCGCTGTTCAATTTGAATGTCGTTTGTTGCATCTGGTTTCACCTCTGTTTTTGACTCTGCTTGAGTTTGGAAATCAGCACCTAAACCGCTAGATTGCTTTTTAGCATCCTCTTTTGGGAACCAATCCTCAACTTTTGACATGCTGTCTTTTAAGCTGTTAGCGATGTTGAGAAGTTCTACATAGTCGTACTCACTGAAGGAATCAGCATTGTAACCGAACTTTGTTTCAACCATGTCTTGCGTAACACGATAATGGTCTTTGAAACCTTTTAACATGGAAGAGATTCGGTCTTTTAATGGTCCTTTACCGTTACCAGCAAGTGTTTCTGTGCATTGCAAGACTGCTTTATCAACAATGTCACCAGGGATAACTCCGAGTATGCAAGAACGTAAGCGACGAGCTCCATCGTTTGCTACCTTTTCGTAAATGTCTCGTGGATCCGTTAGTTGTTTTAAACCCTTTTTTGTACCGATTGCATGTTTAACTGTAAAAACTTTTTCTTGGCGTACGTTTGTTTCAAGATCCCAACAAAACGCTTTAGCTACTGATTCACCATTGCGTTGCTCTAACTCTTGGATACCGTATGATAAGTTACCCCAGTTCTGAGCGATTGCCTCAGCTAATCTGATAGATGGTCCTGTTACCTTTGTGCCACCTTTCGGATAACTGTACATTGCTGTTTGAGCTAGTGCTGGACGTTTACATGTATCTAACACACGTTGTTCGGCTTGGAATACGTTGCGTGGAAATTGTTTCGCCATGAAAATTTGTCCTTTGACTTCTTCCATTTCACGGGATGCACTAGCTTGCGCTAATGCTCCTCCACTTTGAAATTGAGGTTGTCCCATTTGAGGACTATTGAACTGTTCTGCTAGGTTACTCATTGAAATTCCTCCTGTAGTGCGCTATAATGAGCGCAATTAATAATTTGTTTAAGCCACTCTGCCAAGTGGTTTATTTTTTTGTATGAGCAAAACCATAATGCTCCTCCACATAAGCAATTACCTCTGAATCAGTCATGTCATAAGTTGATTCATCCATATATCCAACAGCCAAGTAATCACTGATATTGTCGATGTGTACAATCGCATCACCGATTTCGAAATAAACATCGCCAGAAGCTATGAAACTACCAAAATCATCGTGCATTTCAAAACTCACTGCTGGCTCATAAGGTGGCATTGGATACTCAATGTGGCCAAGCACCATTGGATTTTCTATTTCTAATAGAACACTCATGCTATCGCCTCACGTTCACAGCAAACAAATGAAATGCCGTCTTTATCGAATCTATACTGTGTCCAGCTTGCGTCATCGTAACCTATAAACTTTTCGACATCGCAGTTACCTAGTTTCTCGATAGTTTCTTTGCGGTGTAAATGTACTAGAATATCAGCGTTATTCATCGCGCTGTCGCTGTACTGTACACTAATTACGTTTTCTGACGGTATTCCGTATTGATCTAGAATGTCTGGTAAATCAGCAATCCTAGATATTGCTTGATTCAATTTCATACATATCAACCCTTTCGATTATTTTTGATGGCATCCCATCAAGCAACTTACAGTGTCGGCAAAGCATACCGTAGGGAGACGGTGCTGTAAGCTGCTTGACGAGAGCGAGATAACACTCGCTAACGTCTGATTTTGTGGTATAATGGTTACATACTAAACCGTACGGCTATTTAATCACTCCACTGATTAAATAGCTTTTTTTATTGCCAACATGTGATAATCACTGGTATTCCGATAACTAACATCGTTAACGCGGCACCTATACAGAATTTTTTATGTGACTCTGGTACATCATCCTCTGGTAAGTAAAAATAGTTATCTAGCCATTTCCACATAATTCTTCACCACCTCACTTAGTAAACCTCTATCCTGCAAATCCTTGATAACCCACATGAAATTTTGTTGATCTTGTAAATGAGCTTTTAATCTTTTGATTTTGTACGTTGTTTTCTTGATTTTCCGCATGCATTCTGCTGATAAGTGATACTCACCACGTTGGTTATGAACACCTATTGCTACTAATAAATCTTCGTTACAAGCCTCTAACATCGCTATTTCTAGCTTTAATTTCTCTACAATATCCATGAAAAGAACCCTCCTATAAACATTGGTACTGTTTGTAAAAATTGCAGTGCTGTATCTGCGCTAAATAATGCTGCTATTACAGCATCCTGTGAATTTGTAATTGCTGCTGTTTTAGCTAAAAATGTCGCCTCACACGCAATAAGATTTTGTTCTATACGACTAATCGTTGATTGTGTCGTGTGCATCAAATCAGCAAACGCCTCCTGTGAAAGTTTCGCTTTCTTACGACATTGTTTTATTAATCCTCCAACATCTAAGTTCATATATATTCACCCTTTTTTATGCAGTTTGAGCATATTATGCATCCGTTGCATTGTTTCTCTTTCAAGTTATCTTTAATATTGAGATTAGAGGTAGATTTGCCCCTACCTCTTACTAGATTGGTAGTTTGACGAGGCCATTTGCCCTGGCCTCTCCTATTCAATTGCACCTGCCAGTGCATTTTTTAATACCATTCATTCATAATAATTTCTTGTAGTAATTTTGATGTCGGTTCTTTTAACCAGACACGTTTACCACCTTTTTCACGTTGGCGTTCATATCGCTGTATACGCGGATCGTTCAAAATGTGGTCTTCTAAAAATTTGCGACTGAAAGTAGTTGCTTTCATTATGTCGTTAATATCCCAAAATAGAATAAGTGGCTTAGCAGCATCATTTGCGATTGCCACTAACATCTGATTTACCTTTTCAGATGTAATACCAGACATCTCGAAAAGCGTTTGAATCAATTTGGTTTCATTTGGTGGAGATTGAATCATTCTATACCTCCTAAACATTCATTCTCTGAATTGCATATTCAAGACCTTTGGAGACATCAAAACCTTTATTAGTTAATTTCTTTAATAGAATTTCTTCAATTTCGCTATTAAGTTTCTCTGTTTGGTTGTAAACTTCTATTAAAGGTTCTCTAGCTGTCTCGAATTCTTTAAGGAAACAAAATTTTGTATTATAAAAACTGAAAAATATTGCATTCGATATATCAGATAAATATTCATCAAATAGATTTGGTGATGTGTTTGTTTTTTTATCTAGCCAAATACCTATGGGATATAAAGTTTCATCTGCTTCTTCTCTAATAAATGAATAACTGTAACAATCAACATTTAATTTGTTAGCTATTTTTAATACACTTTCATCAAATTCCTTAGCAATTAAGCAAAGTGTTTCGATTTCTTCAGCAAAAGAGTACTCAAAAGTCTGATAAACATCTTTCCTTTTTGCTTTATTAATCTTTAATTCAATAGCTATTTTGTTATTTATTGACAAATCAGATTTTCCATACCCTAAATATTCTTGTTTTTTTACTGTAATTTCATTGTTGTAATAATCTATAAATTCTTGATTTAGTACTTTCTCTAAATCTTTTTCAAGTTTGAAGCGTTCTTTTTCAACAGGAAACCTCTCATCTGCTATGAACAATCTTTGATATTTTTGATTTATAAAAAAGAATTCATTTTGAACAGTCTCAAGACACTTAAATGTTTCATCATCTCGAATAAGCTTGTTAAATGCTTCTCTAAAAAATTCATAGGTATTAAAATTTGAATAATTAAGTAAATATTTAGCGTATGCATGACAGTAAGGAACAAATCTTATTAAGGAAAAATCGTTATTAAATATTCATTTTTATAGTGAGGTTCCATTAAATTTAACAATTGAGTTTTTCTTAAATCGATGACATTCGACATGCGAATCCTCCTAAACTATTTTTTTATTTCCTTCAACAAGTGTCAGTTTCATTTTTTCCATGGTTGGAAAAATACCTTTAGACTTTAATGTCTCATATAGGAATAACCGACCTTTTTGAGTCCATTTTGTATGAAGTTTCACTCCTGTTGAACCATCTGGTTTTCGATACTCTTTAGTCTCAGATTTCGTATAACCTAGACCCTTATATTTGCTGTAAAGTAACCATTGTTTATTTAGGTTGTATTGGATGCCGTGTTTGTTTAGTAACTTGTTGAATGCTATTGCACTCATCCCATAATCTTCAGCAATTTGTGTAGTTATCAACAAATCTGTGCAACGTAAAACTTCATCTACATAAGTTAACTTTGGTTGAGCATCAGCAATTTGCTGTTGGCACATTCTGTTCTCTAACTCCAGTTGCTCATTCTCTTCAACCATTTCCAATAAAGCCACTAAAGCTTCTTTAAAGTTTGTTGGTATTTTTGGTTGTACCGGAACAACTTTTATTTCACCTTTTCTCAAACCTTCTAATAAATCGTATACGAAGTCGTAGAAAACATCTGCCTTCGGTTGTTTGCTTCTACGGATTACTTCATAGATGCCTTTTTCGTTGTAAACGATTGTTTCATATTGTTTACCATCAGTTGATACCAATTTGGTACTAACTGAAAAATTATTTAAGCGCTCTTCATATCGTGAATGAATTTTTGTTATCGCTGTACGTGGTTCTGAATATTCAAGCGCCTGTCCGATTTGTTCGCGATTCATAAAAATATCACCATTCTCGTTTTGCCAAAAGTCACAAACGACTGAATTGAACTTTCTACTTTGAACTAAGATTAAATTCATCTTCATACCTCCAATATCGTTTTGTTTCTAAATCAAAGACACAATTCGTTTCTTAAATAATTAAAAAAAATTTCATCAACCGTTGTTCCATAATAGTCAGCTATCTTTTTCGCTAATCGTAATGAAGGTGTTCTATCCCCTCTTTCGATTGCTCCTAGCATTTGAGGTGTTATTTTTAGATCAAAAGCCACGTCAGACCTAGATTTCACACCACGAAGGTTAACTAAAACTACTCTGTCATTGGTCGTGGTTTTCACAGTGACAAACCTCCTTTATTAGAAACAATTCGTTTCCTTAAATACATAGTAAAGGAAACATTATGTTTCTGTCAATCGTTTTTAGAAACTTTTTGTTTCCTTTTTGCATTACCAATAGAAACAATGAGTTTCTACTTATATAATGTAAATAACGAGGTGAAATAAATGTTTGGACAAAATCTAGCTAAATTAAGAAAAGAACGAAAATTAAGTCAGTACGATTTAGCAGAAAAAATGAATTTCTCAAGAGGGAAAATCGCGAATTATGAACAAGGGACTCGCCAACCAGATTTCGAAACCTTACAAATGTTTGCGGACTTTTTCGATGTCTCAACTGACTTTTTATTAGGTAGAACTGACACGCCAAATATAAATAGTAAAAACAGCGAACCATCACTACAGGCGTGGTTAAGGCAAGAAAATACCGATTTATCGGAATCAGAAAGAGATGAACTTGGTAGTGAAATAGAGGATTATTTAGCAGTCAGAAAACAGAGGATTTTAGAAAAAAGAAATGGCAAATAAACTACATTTAAGTGGGTGTTGAAATTTGAATTTAATCAAAGAAGCAACATATGCTGCTGAAAAAGTGTATAAACAAAACCGCTTACCAAATATGAATCCAAATAATTACAGATGCGATATATTATTACTGAGCATACTTTGTAATGAGGATATTTATCTTGACTCCCGTGCATTTAAAAATGATTTATGTGGGATGTTAATATTAGACGAGGATGAAAAAACTTTAGTTTATAACTCTAATCAATCACAAACACGAAGAAATTTCACGATAGGTCATGAATTAGGTCATTATTTTTTACATCGCGAAAAGAAGTCGCAATTTAGAGATAGAACAAAAGACATACTCGATAACGCAATCAATGAGTTTGAGATGCAGGCTAATGCTTTTGCATCTCAATTACTATTGCCGAATTTTTTTTTATATAATTTGATTGGTAATGGGTTCCACTTTTATCAAATACATAAACAAACACAAATCTCAAAACAAGCGTTATACTGGCGGTTGGTAAACTATTTAATAGATATTCATAAATTAGAAAAGTTATTAGCTGAGAAAATAGTTAAAGAGTTTCAAGATTTCTCTATAGCTAGCATGAAAAATTTAGTACACCACAAGTGGTCTCCGATTTATGCTTTAATTTTAAACAATACACATCCTATCCGGACAGGTATTGAATTTGCAAGAGACAGTCGAGGTGAAATAATTGGTATAAAAAGTGCAAAATTGGTTACATAATTCTTTTGTCTTAATAAGAACGAATATTGTAACTCAGAGGGATAAGCGTGACATCTATACAGAAATTTTTTTCAACTATACCCGATGACCTTGTGCAAAAAGTATATTTCGGAACAAATGACGATATAGCTGCCTTACATCAAATCCCAGTAGAACTAGTGAAGTTGCAATTTTAGGGGCTATTTTAATATATATTTATACATAAAAAGGGGGATTAAAAATGACAACAAACATCACTATTCAAGAAACACAACTAGAAAGTAGAAGAGGTCAAACATCATATTTTGATGGAGGATTACTTCAATTTATCGGATGGTGCATTTTAGGAACACTCGTGACAGTATTTACATTAGGCATTTGTTATCCATGGTCAATAACAATGATCTATGGTTGGAAAATAAATCACACTGTTGTTGAAGGCCGCCGATTAAAATTCAACGGCTCAGCAGTTGGTTTATTCGGTCATTGGATTAAGTGG
This sequence comes from Lysinibacillus sp. NPDC093692, assembly GCF_050280125.1. NCBI lineage: Bacteria > Bacillati > Bacillota > Bacilli > Caryophanales > Bacillaceae > Lysinibacillus > Lysinibacillus sp. NPDC093692. The sequence goes on along the minus strand of NZ_JBNNUW010000047.1, from coordinate 1,651 downwards.
TGGATCTTAACTATTATTACAATCGGTATATACGGCTTCTGGGTATTCATCAAATTAGAAGATTGGAAAGCTCGTAACACAACATTTGCAAAATAATTTTTCTTACATATAGCTTCTTTTTCATTGAAGAAGCTATTTTAATACCCCTAAACAGAACATACGTTCAATGAAGGAGTGATCTAAATGGCTCGAGAAAAAATGACAAAAACCAAAATAGATAGCGTTTATTGGTACAAACAAAATGGCAAAAAAAAATTTGGATATCGATACAAGTATTACGACCGTCATGGTGCAAGACGAGAAAAAACTGAACGAGGCTTCGATTCAATTGAAAAAGCTGAGCGAGCATTAATTGAAGTGAAGGCTTCTATATTAGACGGGAATGTTGGTTTTGTTGAAAATGATAATTTAACAGTCGCTCAATTAAATGAAATTTATATCGATGCTAATAAAACTAATTGGAAACCGACTTCTGAAAGAAACCATAATTACGTAATGAGCCAATATGTTATTAATTCAATTGGACATCTCAAAATAAAGAATGTAAATAATATTGTTGTTCAAAGAGAATTGATAGATCCGTTGATAATTAAAGGTTTTAAAGAAGGAACACTTATGTCGATTTTTAGACGTTTGAATGCCATTTTTACGTTCGCTATTAAGAATGAAATTTTAGATAGAAAGAAGTTTTCTACCCCTAATTTAAGTAGAGCTACTGAAAGTATTAAAAGAAATGCCCTTTCTATAGATGAAATAACAAAGGTCTTAGAAATTGCACGCACTAAATACAAAATTACTCATTATACTTGTCTGAGCCTCTTATTTTTAACAGGGATGCGCGTTGGTGAATTAAGGGCTCTGCAGTGGGAAACTGATATTGATTTCGAGAACAATGTAATTCATATAAATAAAACTAAGGATCGTTACGGGTCCAGGACACCGAAGACTAAAAACAGTTATCGAAAATTCCCTATGAATGCAAACATCAAAAGTATTTTGTTAGATTATAAAAAGTGGTATGACGAAGTAATGGAAACTTATAAATTTCGGAATCCAGACGGACATGTATTTATTACGTATGCTGGCGAACCGATTGGTGAACGCTATTTAAAACGCATCATTGACTTAATCTGCGAGCGAGAAAATATAACTCACTTTACCCCTCACTACTTACGGCATACATTTGTAACAATACAGTTATCTAATAAAATTCCTGTATCTACAGTTGCAGCTTTAGTCGGTGATACTCCTGAAACGATTTATAAAGTGTATGCACATTCATTTGAAAAAGATGAAGTACATGCATCTAATCTTATGGATGAGATTATCAATCTGAGTTCATTTTAAGAATCTGAGGAAATCGAAAAATGATGAATTTGGGGTACATTTTGGGGTACATGCTTTTTTCTCCCCTTCCCTATTTAAATGGCATCTGGATACAACCATTTAGCAATCCTCTACAAACGTTGATATATCAATGTTTTCGAATAAAAAAACACTCGTATTTTAAACGAGTGTTTCGTGTTTTTTAGGATAACCATTTCGGCGGTGTGTTTTTCTCCCAGAGTTCAAATGATTTTATATTACGTATTTTCCTATAGATATATTGCTTTAGTATCAACGTTCTATAGTGTACCACATTTTTTGATTT
>NZ_JBNNUW010000046.1:0-12554 GCF_050280125.1 Lysinibacillus sp. NPDC093692 | reverse complement strand
AATGACTCCGGCAGCATACCGAAGTCATTTAATCGCTGTTTAATGTAGCAAATGGTCTTTTATTAAACTGTCTACTTTATAGGGTTCAGTTCATTTACCGAGAAGTGGTTTTTGTTATTGAAATTAATTATTTACATAACTGCTTCACAAATTGGGTGAAAAATAGTAGTAACTATTTCACAAGATGAAGGAGAAAAACCCTTACATCATTCCTGGCATGCCGCCCATACCAGACATATCTGGCATTGCTGATGCTGGTTCTGGAATATCTGCTACTACTGCTTCTGTTGTTAAGAATAGAGCCGCTACAGATGCTGCGTTTTGTAGAGCTGAGCGAGTTACTTTCGCTGGGTCTACTACGCCCGCTTCGATCATGTTTACCCATTCGCCTGTCGCAGCGTTGAAACCTACACCAATTGCTTCACGTTTTAGACGATCCACAATAATTGAGCCTTCAAGACCTGCGTTGTTTGCGATTTGACGTACTGGCTCTTCTAAAGCACGTAGAACAATTTTCACACCTGTTGCTACGTCGCCTTCTTCTGCATCCGCAACTTTTTCAACTGCTGCATATACGTTAAGAAGTGCAGTACCACCACCTGATACAATACCTTCTTCAACTGCTGCACGAGTTGAGTTTAGAGCGTCTTCAATGCGAAGTTTGCGTTCTTTTAGTTCTGTTTCTGTTGCAGCACCAACTTTGATTACTGCTACACCACCTGCTAATTTTGCAAGGCGTTCTTGTAATTTTTCTTTATCGAATTCTGAAGTTGTTTCAGCAAGCTGAGCACGGATTTGACCAATACGGCCTTCGATTGCATCTGCACCGCCAACACCTTCTACGATTGTTGTATTATCTTTTGTCACAACCACTTTTGCGGCGCGACCAAGTGATGTAATATCAGCTGATTTAAGGTCTAAGCCTAATTCTTCTGTAATTACTTGACCACCTGTTAAAATTGCGATATCTTCAAGCATTGCTTTACGACGGTCACCGAATCCTGGAGCTTTAACCGCTACAGCATTGAATGTACCACGAAGCTTGTTCACTACAAGTGTTGCAAGAGCTTCACCTTCAACATCTTCAGCAATGATTAACAGTGGACGACCTTGTTGTACCACTTGTTCTAATAATGGTAATACTTCTTGGATGTTTGTAATTTTTTTATCAGTAATTAAAATGTATGGATTATCCAATACAGCTTCCATTTTATCTGTATCTGTTACCATGTAGTGTGATGCATATCCACGGTCGAATTGCATACCTTCTACTACATCAAGCTCAGTTGTGAAGCCTTTAGATTCTTCAATTGTAATAACACCGTCGTTACCCACACGTTCCATTGCTTCTGCAATTAATTGTCCTACTTCATCATCAGCAGCAGAGATGGCCGCAACTTGTGCGATTTCCTCTTTGTTGCTTACTGGACGAGAAATAGCGTTTAATTCTGTAAGTGCTGCTGCAACTGCTTTGTCAATCCCTTTACGAATGCCTACAGGATTTGCACCAGCTGTTACGTTTTTTAAGCCTTCACGAATAATTGCTTGAGCTAATACTGTTGCAGTTGTTGTACCGTCACCAGCGATTTCGTTCGTTTTAGAAGCAACTTCCGCTACTAATTTTGCACCCATGTTTTCGTATGGATTTTCTAGCTCGATTTCTTTTGCAATTGTTACACCATCATTTGTAATAAGTGGTGAACCGAATTTTTTTTCTAAAACTACGTTACGACCTTTTGGCCCTAGAGTAATTTTTACTGCGTTTGCTAATTTATCTACACCTTGTAGCATTAATGCACGTGCTTCTTCTGAGAATTTAATATCTTTTGCCATTTGAATTTACCCTCCTGGAATGGAATATTCGTTAAGCTTCATCAATATATTTATAAAAATTTCGCCATACTGTCATTGTCACTAATATGTTTTTTGTGACAATCACTAGCAGTATTTACTTTAAAAGGAATTCTCACCAAAACGTGTGGTTGATTTCCGTTCCGACTGGGCGCTTTGTTGCTGACGCTTCGCTTTCGCACAGAGTAAAGCTTCCTGGGGGCGTCCGATGAGCCATTGATCCCCAAGGAGTCGCCCAGCCTCCACTCCAATCAACCTATTTATACATAGTAGACGTTTTAAAAAATGTCATCCACAACTTTTGGTGATGAATCTTTAAAAGTATTAATTTATTCAATAATCGCAAGAATATCGCTTTCGCGTAAAATTAGGTATTCATTACCTTCATATTTAACTTCTGTACCAGAGTATTTAGAGAAAATAATGCGGTCGTCAACTTTAACGTCAAGCTCTACACGTTGTCCGTTCTCTAATATACGACCTGTCCCAACTGCTACAATTTTACCTTCTTGTGGCTTTTCTTTTGCAGAGTCTGGCAGTACAATACCGAATGCAGATTTTTCTTCTACCTCGATTAGTTCGATTACAATACGATCTCCTAGTGGTCTTAACAAGTGAAACAACCTCCTATTAATTAATTATAAGATTAACTCTATTAGCACTCTACCCATACGAGTGCTAACACAATTATTATGATAATCAATCACACTTTTTTTTGCAAGTCAGAACTTCGAAAAATTTTGTTTTCTTTCCATATTCCTCTACAATAGAAAGGTAACATAATGAATGGAAAGGATTTTGACTGTGAACAATTCTACAAAAATAAGTAAGCATAAAAAAACAGCCCTTTATGTTTTAGTGATTTATATCGTCATGCATCTATCAGGGATATTGCTAGCAAAGCCGTTTCACAAGCTTATTATGAGTACAACTGGTTTGCCTAGCGAGCAAGCTGCTCCTCTTACGCAAGGTTGGTATATTGCACTTAGCTTTGCCACTGCGTTAATTCTAAGCTTAATCCTAACATCTCGCGATAAAGCGTTTTGGGATATTTATAAAGGGAAGAAAGAAACGATACCACTGTCAATTATGTGGGGAATTATTGGTTTCTTCTTAGTTTTCTTTGGCCAAATGATTGGCGCAGCGATCGAAATGGCCATATTCGGTATCCAAGGTGGATCGCAAAACACAGCTGATATTGTAGCTATTGCAAAAGGTGCTCCTATTGCGATATTAGCGATAGTTGTTTTTGGACCAATATTAGAAGAGTTCGTCTTCCGTCGTGTTATTTTTGGATCGCTTGTCCAAACAACTAATTTCTGGATAGCCGGTATAGTAAGCGCCATTTTCTTTGCCCTTATTCATATGGACTTCTCACATATCTTGCTTTATACAATTTGCGGATTGATCTTTGCCTTCTTATATCACAAAACAAAACGCATTTGGACGTCCATTATCGCCCATGTCATGCTGAACGGTTTTGTGACACTTGTACAATTGTATGCAGAACCATTGCAAAAGTTTCTTCAAGAACTAGAAAAAATGCAATAAAAATCAGCGGGTGTTTGGACACCCGCTGAAAGAAGTTAAATTTAACTGTATCTATCACGACGAAAAAGCTCGATGCTACTAATTAGCATCGAGCTTCTATTATTATTGATTCAATTCTTCGATTTGACGTCTCTGCTGTTCAAGTGCCTCTTCTATCTGACGTTTTTGCTCAGCTTCTTGTTCTTCCTTCATTCGCATTTCCTCTGATTTTAAGTATTTCTTATAACCAATACGAGAAATCATAATGCTAATTTCATAAAGAACAAACAACGGTACTGAAACCATTAAGTGCGAAGCTAATTCAGGTGGCGCGATTAGTGCAGCACATACAAATAAACCAAAGTATGAATACTTACGAATACGAATTAGTAACTCAGGAGATAAAATCCCAATACGTGAAAAGAACAAGACTACAATCGGTAATTGGAAAAGGAAACCAAAAGGTATTGTAAGCTTAAATAAAAACGAAAAATATTCATGTATACCAATTGTTTGTTGAATTTCTAAATCGTTTGATAAATTCATCATAAACTTTATGACATAAGGGAATAGTAAAAAATACGAAAAAGACAGCCCTGCTAAAAACAATAAAAATGAATACGGTATATAGCTTAAAGTTGCTTTTCGTTCTACGTCCCTTAATCCCGGGCTAATAAAAGCCCACAATTGATACATCAATACCGGTGAGGATAGGATAAATGCTATTAAAAAAACTACTTGGATATAAATTGCAAGTGGTGTTACTACATCAAATGCATGGAGCTCTATATTGTAATTCGCTCCAGTACTTTGAAGGTATTTAACAAGTGGCTTTGCAACAAAGAAGCCGCCAGCCATAGCTAGAACAAAGAAAACGGCAACAATGAAAAGCCGTTTTCTTAATTCTTCTATATGTTCAATGACAGTTAGATCTCTTGGATTCATTCCACAAACATCCTAACTTACTTATCTAATTCTTTCTTTTTCTTGTCATCATCATCTTCGTCGGCTAAACCTTTAGTAGCATTTTTGAATTCACGTAATGTTGAACCAAATGCTTTACCAAGCTCTGGTAACTTCTTAGGACCAAAAATTAGTAATGCGACAATTCCGATAATAATGAGGCTCATAGGACCAATACCACCCATTAAAGCCACCTCCTCTTTATATCCATCATTTTAACGCATATTTAGCCATTTTGCTAACTAATTATATGTGAAAGTTTTTCGTCATTCTCTCAATTTTATACATACTTCTATTGAACAGAAACTGTGAGCTATGCTATCAATTATACCTCAGTCTAATTACGCCCTAAGGCTTTAACTTCTTTCAATGGGCGTTTGTACACCCGCTGAAAGAAGTTAAATTATGTACAATGATCACTCTTCCTGATTACGAATTAAATAAATAAGCGCCTGCAACTCTACCGACAAATCGATTGTTAAAAGTTGCATTTTATCTGGTACTGTAATACGCTCTGGCGTAAAGTTCAAAATTCCTTTTGCGTTCATCACTGCTAATCTATCAGCCATTTTCTGTGCAGAGCGTGGTGAAACTGTTAAAATTGCAAGCTCCGCTCCATATTCCGCATATTTTTCTTCCAATAAGTCAGGGTGAAAAACAGGAATATTGCTAATCATTTTCCCTTCTTTTGGGGCCTTCGAGTCAAATGCAACAACGATATGAGTATTGTGGTTTTTTTGAAAATTATATTTTAATAAAGCACTACCTAAATTCCCTACACCAATTAACGCAACCTTAGTCGCTTCATGTTGATCGAGCGTTTGGCTAAAAAATTGTAAGAGATGCTGCACATCATAGCCATATCCCTTTTTCCCAAGAGCACCAAAATAAGAAAAATCTCGGCGAATAGTTGCAGAATCAATTTTCATCGCTTCACTTAGTTCCTTCGACGAAATGCGTTCCATGCCTTCTTGTGCAAAGTTTTGGATAAAACGATAGTAAAGAGGAAGTCTTTTCGTAGTGGCTTGTGGAATTTTCAATTCTTGTTTCAAACTTTTTCCTCCTTAAAATGTATCAAATTCTATTTATGATACAGGCTTTATATTTCTAAATTTATAATATTCACTGGAGGATTTTCCTTTAGTTAATGGCGCTTTTACGCCACTAAATAAAGGGAAATCGTTTCAATCTTACATGACAGCTTGGAATAAGTAAAGCATCGACATTGCAAGCCAATCGCTCATCCATTACACTAAGGAAGAATTGAGGTGTCATGAATGATTGTTTTACAGGTCAATCAACTATATAAATCCTTCCTTGCAGATGAAATTTTAAGTGGCGTAAAATTAGAAGTTCAACATCGTGACCGAGTTGCATTAGTAGGTCGTAACGGTGCTGGTAAATCCACTTTACTTAAAATTATTGCTGGTCAAATGTCATATGACTCTGGCGATATTATTATCCCGAAAGGTATACAAATTGGATACTTAGAGCAGCATGCTGGTTTAAACTCAACATTGTCGATTTGGGATGAAATGATGACAATTTTTGAGCCGCTTATTGCCCAAGAACAAACGCTACGATCATTAGAACAACAAATGGCCGACCCAGCTGTTTATGAAAATCCTACTTTATATGCAAAAATAATGTCTGAATACGATCATTTACAACATAATTTTAAGGATGCGGGTGGCTATCAATATGAATCGGATACACGTTCTGTGCTTCATGGTATGCAGTTTTATCCTGAGGATTACCAAAAGTCAATTAGCTCACTATCAGGGGGACAACGGACGCGGTTAGCACTTGCTAAGCTTCTTTTAAGTAAACCTGACCTATTAATCCTTGATGAACCTACTAACCATTTAGATATTGAAACCCTCTCTTGGTTAGAATCATATTTAAAGGGTTATGAAGGGGCTATTCTAATTGTTTCCCATGACCGCTACTTCTTAGACCAGGTTGTTTCCATTGTCTACGAAGTATCTCGTCATCGCGTCACAAAATATACAGGCAATTATAGTGCCTATTTAGATGAGAAAGCGAAAAATTATGAGCGTGATTTGAAGCTATATGAACGTCAGCAAGATGAAAAGGCCAAGCTAGAGGAATTTATTCAAAAAAATATTGCTCGTGCTTCTACTACTAAAATGGCACAAAGTCGTCGTAAAATGCTCGAACGAACAGAATGGATGGACTCTCCCGAAGGTGATGAAAAGTCAGCAAGCTTCGGTTTTACAATTGAACGCCAAAGTGGTAACGATGTATTATCTATCGATGACTTAACGATAGGTTATGCTGATAAGAAAATATCAAGCGGCATCACACTACGCACTTTCCGAGAAGACCGCATTGCACTTGTTGGACCCAATGGTGTTGGTAAATCCACTTTATTAAAAACCATTGTCAAAGATTTGCTACCATTCACTGGAGAGATTCGCTATGGTACAAATGTTCAGATTGGTTATTATGATCAAGAGCAGGCAAAGCTATCGAGCAATAAAAGTGTTCTAAAAGAGCTATGGGATGAATGGCCTTTAATGAATGAAAAAGATATTCGCACAGCGCTAGGCCGCTTCTTATTCAGTGGAGTTGATGTAGATAAAACCGTGTCGTCTTTATCTGGTGGAGAAAAAGCCAGACTTGCATTAGCTAAGTTGATGATGCAAAAGGCAAATTTCTTAATTCTTGATGAGCCTACCAATCACTTAGACTTAGATAGTAAAGAGATACTGGAAAACGCACTTATTGATTATCCTGGAACGCTCTTATTCGTATCGCATGACCGATATTTTATCAATCGAATCGCTACTAAAGTAATCGAACTGTCTGGTGATGGTTCCTTTGAGTACTTAGGTGACTATGATTATTATCTTGAGAAAAAACAAGAGCTAATAGAAATCGCCCAAATGAAGGCTGCTGCTCAGCCGCAAGCGCAAGCTGATGTACCTGAGAAGATCTCTACTTCTAAAATTGATAAAGAGGCTAAAAAACGAGAGCGTCAAATTAGACGCACGCTTGAGGAACTAGAAGAGAAAATGCAACAAGAAAATCTTGAAATAGCTCACTTAGAGGAAGCTCTTTGCGATCCTGAGATTTTCACAGACCACGAAAAAATTACACAACTCCAGGATGAATTATCCACTTCTAAAGAACAGTACGAATTATTTGAAATGGAATGGCTGGAGCTAAGTGAAGAACTTGAAAATATCACCTTATAACATCCCCTACCGAACTTCTTTCTTTACATTGGGAGTATTGTAAAGCCATGTGCCTTGTCGCATGGCTTTTTACTTTACTCGTCTTCATTTTTCATATATATTGGTCAAGTGCTATTTTTCGACAAAAAATGCCCACAACTTTATACACACTATAAATCTAGTAATACCAACATATCAACAGACTTTTCCACATTGTCCACAATTCAAAAATATTTTATTCACATGATTCTGTGCAAAACAGGCTACTATATATTGAATAATCACAAGTTATGCACAAGTTATCAACATTTTGTGCATAAGTACGGATGTTCGCTCTTTTATTTTCGCCTTGCCTGTGGATAATTTTCTGAAAAATTTGTCAACTAATCAGATTTATATTTTCTTATGTCCACTGTTTTCTCAACATTTTTTTCACAAAAGCAAAAAAGAGGTGTTTTAGAATTAAATCTAAAACACCTCTTTCTGAAAGAATTTATACCCAGGATTTTAACTCCATTCCAGGACGACCGTTCATTGATAAATTGCCTCGAATAGTCATTTCAAACATAGGTGTTGCTGCTGCCCCTATCATAGCGGCATTATCTGTACACAGCTTTAATGGCGGTACATACAACGGGATACCTTCTTCCGCAAATACTGACTCAAGTGATGTACGTAAGCCTTTATTTGCCGCTACACCTCCAGCTGCAATAACTTGTTTCACTTTATATTCACGTGCTGCCCGTAATGTTTTAGCTGTTAACACTTCAACTACGCTATCCTGAAATCCTTTGGCTACGGCAGTCGGAGAAATCTCTTCTCCACGCTGATCCATATTATGCTTATAATTAATAACTGCTGACTTTAAACCGCTAAAGCTAAAATCATAAGAACCTTCCTCTAACCACACTCGTGGGAAGGTTACAGCCTCATCTCCCTCGTGTGCTAGTTTGTCAATACGTGGACCACCTGGATATGGTAAGCCTAAAACACGTGCAACCTTATCATAAGCTTCACCAGCTGCATCATCTCTCGTCTCACCAATGACTTCAAAAGAGCCATGTTCTTTCATATAAACTAGCTCTGTATGGCCACCTGATACAACTAGTGCTAATAATGGGAATTCCATCGGCTGTACAAGTGCGTTAGCATATATATGTCCAGCTATATGATGCACACCGATTATCGGTAAATCATTGGCAAATGCAAAAGCCTTCGCGGCATTAATCCCAATTAACAATGCACCTACAAGACCAGGACCTTCAGTAACTGCCACAGCGTCTAAATCAGTTGGCTTCATATTTGCCTGCGCTAATGCTTCTTCAATAACCACTGTAATTTGCTCAACATGATGACGAGATGCAATTTCAGGTACAACCCCACCAAATCGTTTATGACTTTCTATTTGAGATGCAACCACATTTGAAACAATTTCAGAGCCATTTCGAATAATCGCTGCTGCTGTTTCATCACAGCTCGATTCTATTGCTAATATAATTCGATCTTCCATCATAAATTCACCCACATGACAAGGGCATCCTCCCCGTTATCTGTATAATAGCCTTTACGTATGCCACCGTCTTGGAAATCAAGCTTTCGATAAAGATTTTGAGCAACTGTATTTGTCACTCGTACCTCTAAACTCATGACTTCCATACTATGGTCTTTCGCAATACGCATTGCCTCTCGCATTAACCCTTCACCAATTCCGCGACCGCGAGCAGCATCTATAACGGCTACGTTCGTAATTTGCGCTGCGTCTATTACCATCCACATTCCACAAAAACCGATAATGTTATTATATTCATCTATAGCTAGCACATAATGTGCATACTGATTTTCATGCACTTCATAATAAAAAGAGTCTAACGTCCATGGTGTAGTAAATGTAGCAAGCTCAATTTCATACACTACTGGGACATCTTCAGATACCATTTTACGAAATATTACATTACTACTCATGTGCCTTCTCCTTTTGTTCCTTCAGCCAATTCGCCTCCGCCTCTGCAATACGTTTGTATTGCGGGACAAAATGATGAACAGCATCCACACTTGGTAGCTCCACTTTCGTCGCTAATCGAACTGTTTCACTTGCTCTTGGCAAGTCATGACTAAATGGTATACGTTGAGCATAGTCACCTAGCACCTCTACGATTTTATGCCAAAACACATCTACATCTACTCCAACAAATAAAATCGGTGCCTCTAAAGCCTGTAAACGCTCTAACAGGCCATCAATATGATCGTGATAATCATCTATAATTGTTTCAAGCTCACGCCCTTTATAAACGGCCGTATAAACATTGCCTCTTCGCGCATCAAAAATAGGACAAATAAACCCATCATATAGTGCTGCATTTGCGGCTAATGACTTTAAGCTAGATACTCCAACTAAAGGCTTTTTCAATGTCCATGCTAATGTTTTTGCAAGCGTCACGCCTATTCGTACACCTGTATAAGAACCAGGCCCTTCTGATACAGCAATCGCATCCAACTCGCTTGGCTTTATACCAGCGTTTGCTAGCACTTCTTCAATGGCTGGCATAGCACCTGCCGAATGCGTTAATTTTATATTTTGTACAATCTCTGCGACCACTTTACCATCCCGTATTACAGCAATAGAAAGTGGTGCATTCGCTGTTTCAATCCCTAACCAAATCATTTCATTAGCTCCTCACATAATGCCTCATATCGCTTTCCCAGAGGTGTTAATACAAATCGTCGTTGATTTTCTCCCATTCGGTAAATTTCTATTGCAAGGCGCTCCTGTGGTAAATCCTGTTCAATCAAATGAGCCCACTCGACAACTGACACCGCATCACCATAAAATAACTCGTCCCATCCAAGGTCTTCATCGCTTTCTGCTAAACGATAAACATCTAAATGATTAAATGGTAAACGCCCTTCATATTGCTTTACAATCGTAAATGTCGGGCTATTGACTGTTCTCTTCACGCCAAGCCCCTTCGCTAATGCTTTCGTAAATGTCGTCTTGCCAGCGCCCAAATCACCCTCTAATGTAATTGTATCCTGGGCTTCTAGTACGCTTGCTAGCTTCAGCGCAAACTGCTCAGTATCATCAAGTGAATTCATTATTTTTTCATACATCATCTCTTTTTTCCTCTCCTAGCTCCATTACTTCTAGTTTACCGAAACAAGCGTAAATGTTCAAAGCATCCAATGGATTTTAAAAAAAACAATTACACCTTGGCGTAATTGTTGCAGCTTGTCGACAAAAAGAATATAAATTACTGTATATCGAATTAACAAAAGTGATGCTCATCATGGGATGAGTCGATAACTTGAAACTACTAATCAATTATGCCTCGGCATAATTGCGTCCGGAATCAGCTTTGTGCTTTGGCATGAGGGTAGGTTTGCCTAGTTTTTATACAAGGCAAACCTATTCATGTAGATTGCTAGAGAAAAACGAGATCATTTCAACGTCACTACTATACAACTTATGCAAGAAAGCATTCATCAAAAGCCTAAAACAATTATGCCTTGGAGTAATTATCGCTATCGCTACTACAACATGTGCAAAATGAAGAGACAACATCCTTATAAAAAGAAGTGCTTATTTTTTTTTACCCTTTATCTCACTAATCTCTTTTTTAACCAATTTATCATCTTTAAATTGTACATTATAAGCTTTTGTCATAAGTATTTCATCATTCCAGCGGTATTGATCTTTTTTCAATGTTTCTCCTGCTCCCCCTGCAATTTTTACTACCTCCATATATGTCATACCTTCTTTTATTTTTTCAAATTCCGCTTCATTCATATTTTTTTGCCAGTGGTACGCATTGGATTCCTCAATATCTAAGATAGAATCTCCACAGCCTACTAGTATTACAGCAGCACATATGAGCAAGCTTATATTAAGACGTTTTATGTAATAATAATTTCTCATGTAACACCTCCAAATCTTTTTCACACGAGAGAAATCGATAATATCATCGTCTTTTTTATAGTTAATGCCCTATTTGTTAGATTTATTACCTAGCTCTTTATTTCTATCACTCTTCATCAACTGTAGTGAAACGTAATGGTAAGGTCTCTACAAAAGCTACATCCTGTCTACTGACTTGTTTGTTAACACGGGCACTATAGGGTCTTTTCTAGTCTGTTTTATGCAGGGGTTCGAGGTATTCACCTCCATCTTAAATTGGATTGAATAAAAGAAATAATATTTTTAGAAATTATACATATCCACTAATTTCCTTATAATAACAATAAAAAAAGTTCTTATGATTTAAAAGCATCATAAGAACTATATTATCAATTATAATGGCGGTCCCGACCGGGATCGAACCGGCGATCTCCTGCGTGACAGGCAGGCATGTTAACCGCTACACCACGGGACCTCTTTAAGACATTTATAAATATATCATATGTAATTGAAGTATGCAATACTTTTTTATATATTTTTATTTTTATATTCTCTATCTTTTTCGTATCGACTTTGCAAATCTATTATGTCGACGTAAGATTGGATTTGACTTTGGCTTATGCCTGCAGATTTTTGCGTGAAAGCGAAGCGGCAGCACAACATGAAGGTCGACACGATATCGGTCATTTCGGTAATGCCACAGGGCGTGGCGTTTTTAGCCTTAGCTTTTCTATTTCAACGGGCGTTTGGCCCCCCTGAAAAGCAGCTTAACTTCGCATTCCTCACACCGTAGAGGTAGGAAAGTTTTGTATCTGACGCTATGCTTACGATACAAAAGACATTTGTAATTAATGTTTCACTTTCGCTACGAAAACACTCTTGCTGAAAAAAGAAAGAAGGTAAATATAAAAAGAGCAACTACAAAACACTAGTCTTGTAGCTGCTCTTTAATTGTTTTATCGTCAACAGCTTTAGCTTCTTGTCTATAATAAAAAAACAGCCAGCACACAGCTGACTGTTTATATTGCCTAGCGACGTCCTACTCTCACAGGGGGAAGCCCCCAACTACCATCGGCGCTAAAGAGCTTAACTTCCGTGTTCGGTATGGGAACGGGTGT
>NZ_JBNNUW010000045.1:2427-14666 GCF_050280125.1 Lysinibacillus sp. NPDC093692 | reverse complement strand
AAATGACTCCGGCAGCATACCGAAGTCATTTAATCGCTGTTTAATGTAGCAAATGGTCTTTTATTAAACTGTCTACTTTATAGGGTTCAGTTCAAAATTTTGAGGCTGGGCTTTTTATATTTGCAAATGTTTAGATTAATAATTATGTTTTTAATAGTATTTGACAAAAAGCAAATGGAAAGGGGCTATTCCTTTTCTACACGTTACGTCAAATGCTCATACTTTTTATATACTATACGAAAAGAAGTAAACGCAGCATAAGCTAGCGTTTTTTTTATGCCCTCCACAGATAATTGTGGAGGGATTTTATATTGCAAATAATAAAATGAAGTATGAATGATTGAATGTTTACAACGTTTTTTAGAATCAGATAGTTCAACGTCAATAGATATACTTTAGCGTTAATTTTTCAGTGTCAGTATAATGGATTAAAAAGATAAAGTTCGTTTTCTGAATATTTTGTAAATTTACTCCTGTTGCCAGAACCGCAAGAGATTAGTGCATTGTATGTATTGTTTATTGGATTCTCAATCATTTTAAATTAGTAATGATGAAAAGTGCATAAATCCATTTATTGATTTTTTCAAAGGCATAATCCAACGAGAGGAGAAATGAGAAAATGACTTATATTATAGAACAACGCTTAATGTCCGGATTGCCGAACTTTGCTTTAACTGCAGTTAAATATGTTATTGCTCATGAATCTGGCAATTCGAATAATAATGGACCGAATGCTTTGGAAAATGAATTAGCTTTTATGAATCAAAATAAAGCAAATGCCTTTACTTCTCACTGGGTAGGCGGTGGTGGACGGATCGTGCAAGTCGCACCAGTTAATCGTGTGCAATATGGCTGTGGTCCTATAGGTAATCCGCTTAGCTATGCACAAGTAGAGTTGGCTCGAACAAATGATAAGGAACAATTTAAAAAGGATTACGCTGCTTATATTTGGTTACTAAGAGAACTTGCAAAAGAGGCAGGTTTACCTATTGTACTTGATAGTAGTGACAATGGTATTAAGTCGCATCGTTGGGTCACAGATACTTTAGGCGGTACAACGCATAGAGATCCATTTCCGTATTTACAAACCATGGGAATCACAGATGAACAATTCAAACTAGATATTAAAAATGGTTTGGATCAACAACAAACAGATAAGGATGATGACATAATGCGATTTACAAACGAAATCACAAAAGCAGCAGTTCGTGATTATATTAAACAATCGGTAGATAAAAAGCTAATTGATAAGTCATGGTTAGATAAATTTGACCAAGGAGCTTTGACAGGTGGCGATTTTGAAGGACTAAAAATCATCATTAAACAGCGCGGTGGCTAACAGCAAAGCCCAGGTACTCAAGTAATTTTGAGCCTGGGCTTTTAAAAAAGGAAATAGACATAATCGTCTATCTCCTGATCCATAGCTTTTAATTTTGCTTTATGTTTTGCTTTTGGAATCGAGTGATACTGCTCGTATCGACACATTCTACATGAGCAATGAACTTTACCTTTGCTCAATCTGCCGCGTTCAGGCATATATTCACTTTCTCTTAACATAACGTCTTTTAAAATGGTCCATTTCTTTCGAATAATTCGCTCTCTCTGATGGCGAATATAAGCTTTTGAACGATTTTTCATAAATATCAGCTCCCTTGAGAAACCCAAGCTTGCATGGAGGTCAAGGGATGTAACGGCACTCCCTACAAGCTTGGCATGTAGCTGATATATTGGATTAATTGATTCATAGGTTCATTCCTTTATAAGAAAAAGCCGCAGCGTCTTCACACGCTACAGCTTCGAATTGGTTATGCCCTTTGATGGTGTTCACGACATTATTATACCACAAAGCAGGAGGGAAACCTATGTTGAAAGGGCAAAAAAAGGTAACGAAAGAAAATTTAATGCAATGAATTGAAGAAGGAAGCAAGGGAAGTTGATTACTATAGCTACATTGGTGCTAAGACAGCTATGTATGTGGTTGAGTAAAGAAAGTATAGGTACGAATGATTCAACAGGCGATTGATAGTCAGTGGTGCTTTTTATTATGTATCAAAATCCTATTACACAGTTAACCATTCTCAGTCTATGATTAACCCAGAAGGTGGTGGTAAAAGGTGGGTAGTAATTTAGAACAGATTAATATAAATTTTTGTGAACAAAACGGAGATGTAATTATGACGTATGACATCAACGACTCTCTATCGGCTTTAATTCCGAACGTTGGTGATGTAGTAAATATTGATGGAAATTACAGGGCAGTGAGTGAAAGAGCTTTTACTTACAACCCAAGAAGTATCATAGTTACAATCTATTTAGAAGAATTATAATTGGGATTTTCAAACTCATAATGAGTAGTGGATCATCATTGCATATAACGTATTAACTAACAGCAATGCCCAGGTATTCAAATTAATTTTGAGCCTGGGCTTTTTTGTATTAATTCTTCAAACGGTCTATATTTTGTTTGAGCATATTTTGTAGATGCATTGGTTAATAGCTTAATTAGACATCTTTTAAAACAGCATCTATTAATCGTCGATCTGATTTATATTTTGCTCGGTTTGGTTGACCTTCTGCTCTAAGTATATCTAATGTATTTAAGTTAGCTATAACAGAGAAAAGAGTACCAAATTGTTGTTCTTTTAGGTTAAACAAACATGACCCTTGGTTTCCGACATAATTGATTGGGCAATGGTAAGATCCATATAATGTACGTTGTGTTTAAGACGAGTTTCTAATGTTTCGAAGCGTTCTTTTGATTTGCTCCAATTCCAACTTTCAGTTAATGATGTACTTTCGTGATGATTTGTACAATGAATGTAATTATTAATAGGAAGGCGTACTTGATAACTATTAGGAGTAACCTCTACAACTGCCATATTCCCTTGAGGATCTGCTAACAAATAGTTATTTGCCACCGAACTCGGGAATCTTTTTAACACGTCTATTCCTTCATCTACCGTACAACAATTTTCTAAAATATATTTAACAGCAAAATAAAAATTCAGTCCTGGTTTAATTCCATCATGAGGAACGGATGAAATCCCTACAAATAAACCGTGTTCGTTTATCCCATCAACTTTTCCAATAAAGCAATCTGATTGTCCGAGGTATTTATTTTTATCATCAAAACAAACAAGTGAGGACTCAGTAATATTTTTAAGATTAAAGAGCATATCATAATTTCGGCCAATAAACATTTCTTTTCCGTTATAGGCGGAGAAAATACTACATTGACCTGCCAATTCAAATACGCCGATACTTAAGAGAAACGAGCTTACTTCTTCAAAAGAAGAGTGACAACCTTCAGCAAA
The DNA here is from genome assembly GCF_050280125.1 of Lysinibacillus sp. NPDC093692. Classification (NCBI taxonomy): domain Bacteria; kingdom Bacillati; phylum Bacillota; class Bacilli; order Caryophanales; family Bacillaceae; genus Lysinibacillus; species Lysinibacillus sp. NPDC093692. The sequence continues at coordinate 11,352 of NZ_JBNNUW010000045.1, read as the reverse complement.
TCCTTGTATTTCTTTCGCGATATGGGGATCAAAATCTGAAAGAATTTGTTTGCACGACTCCCCATATATTAATTTTTCTTCGGTTACTTTCGGAAACCTAAAACCATTTTATAAAGAATTTCAGCATAATGCTTTCCTGCCTCATAAGAATTTCCTTTTAATCTCGGATGATACATCGTAATTCCCTCCATTTATTATATGTATGTAACAAGAATAAACTCTCCAGTAGGGGGAGAGTGTACCCTGTTTATATTTTTAGATAACTCTAAACGTAAAGACCCAGGCGCTCATAAAATTATGAGTACCTGGGCCTTTTGTGATTATTCGGCATACGGTTTAAATTTTTTACGAAGTGATTCAAGTTCATTTTTTTCTAGCAGCATGCTTTTTAAAACCATTTTAGGTGGTTTTAACTGCCCCAATCGAGCTTTTGATATTTCCAACAGCTTGGCTGCTTCGGATCCAGATAACAATTCTTCACATAGAAATTCAAGAAGTTCTTCAGTTAATCCGAATGTGTATTCTGAAGAAGGGAGTTAACCCCTCCTTTGAGTGACTTATTTTTTATTTACTGGTACAACCACAGTTACTTTCTCTCCAATGAATCTGTTATCTTTTGAAGTACTATCAAATACAAATTTTAATTCTTTGACACCTTCTAAACCGTCTTCACCTAAATCAAAAATAACCTCACCTTTTTGAATTACTTTACCAATAAATTCAGATTGAAAAGAGGAAATCATTACATTTGAATCAATTTGACGTTTTGTATCAGTGATCATTTTAGTTGTGCTTGGATGGAAATCAACAGTATCGTCAGATAAATTTTCTCCTGTAATAGAGAGGATAAGTACATTTGTTTCAGCAGCTGTTTCAATTAGTTCAGGATTTTGTGCAACTAGTTTAGCTGTTTTCATTCCATCGATTGAAAATTCAACATCGGCACTTTTATATTTTTCATTTGGCACTTCATATAAATCTGTAATTGTATATGTACCTGCAAAATCATTTTTCACTACATCACCAACATTTGCTTCTGTTAAATTATCTGCTTTATTTGCTTTGCTTTCTTCTTTGATTTCAATGTTTGTAGAACCTGTTACAGCTGTTTCGAGAGTAGCCGCATACTTAGCAAATTCATTATCTTCCAAATCACCATTCATTTGTAATAAAAACAGTCCACTTTGGTGAGTGTGAGAATAAAACATAGGACTTGAATTTCCTAATTCATCATAGTAACTCTTTGCTTTTTTTAGATTTTCTTCATTATCGAATAAAAATAATCGACCACCTGAATCATCACCAAGTGAAGGAATTAAAATTCGGTTGCCTTCTTTTCGGATGTTTCCAAATTCATCTTTTGGTAAATCTGAAACTTCACCTAGCTCTAGACCATCATCTTTAAAATGTTTCAATACGTCATCAACTGTTTTCGCCAGAACTTTTTGTGGTTCTTCAGCTTTAGTACCATTCTCTTTTTGTGGCTCTTCCTTAGCTTTGTCATCTCCACAACCAGCCAATCCTAAACTTAATACTAATGCTGCACTAAAAATTAATTGTTTCTTCATATATTAAAACCTCCCTCGATATTACTATTCTAGGCAATATTAGGTAAAAAGTACATGTTAAAAAACAAACAATGGTTATTAGTCAGAAAAGTCGCGTTGAAATCATTGCAGAGGATGCAACGGAATTGTCACCGCTTGTAGTTGAAGCGAACGCAAACCCTAAAAACTACTTAGCTTGTATTGTTAAACCACCATCGCGCTTTTACTTAGTTGGAGAGGAATACATTATTACTGAACCAAGCGACAATGGCTATTACACCGTATTTTTAAAATGTCATCCAGATAATGCGCCAGTAGGTTCGTATAAGACGAAATATTTCGATATTATCGCACTTTTTGAAAAGCTCGAAGTGATAGAGATACCCGTACAGAAAATTGAAGTAGAACCTGAAATAAAAGAATTACCTCGGGATCAGTGGAAACAGATGGATTTATTTGGTTTTTGATAGATTTTGTTAGGAGGATATCTGATGAATCAGCTAAGTCTATTTCGTGAAATCATTATAGACAATTTTGCAGGAGGTGTTTATCAACGACGTTCGAAAAGCAAAGTAAATAACAGATTGCAACTCATTGTACTTGAAGACTAAAAGGAGGAACAACAAAATGCAATTCTTTGATTTTTACAATCAATATATCGCGTTAATTAAGGCCGAAAACGAGGAACAAGCAAAGAAAAAATATATAGAGTTGGTAGCTGATGAGGAGGGCGACTTAGAATTTGTTGAAATAGAAAGAAATCATGCAATCGTTAAGTTTAGCCAAACAAAAGGTGAGGATGGAGAGTTGGTACCTGCTAATGAAATTTTAGAACAATTGCAGAGTGACCAACCCGAATTGTTGATAATTGACAGAAACTTAACGCTACCAAAGGCAAGTGGTGGTACGAGTGATCCAGTACTTCTTGAGGTACAACGATGAGTATATTCTAATAATAAGCGAATTCGTGAGTACGAGATAAAGGTTGCTGAAGTACAAAAACGTATTCCATTAGTAAATGGGGACAGAGAGATTGAGGTGCTATAAAGGCTTTTAAACGGAGATAGTATGCGATCAATAGGTAAGCATATGAAATTATCTAGCACAACAATCTTTAGAGTCAGAAACAACATTTTAAATCAGATGAAAAAGTAGCCAAAAGGCTACTTCTTTTTTTATCAATGTCTATTGTCTGAACTAATAGAGATAACAGAAATTGTAACTTTTATACGATTTCAAACAATGGTTGAATATTTGAATCTTTAGCGATATGTTCTGGATAAATAAAACCACCTTGATCACGTGGAAATTCAATTTTTATTTGCTTAAAACAGACATCTACGAACTCTGAACAAATATACTCGTCATTATCTTGGTGTTTACCAACATTTAAGCCAATACGTGCAACAATTTTAGCTATCTCAGCTTTGTCATAATTTCGATTTAATAATTTAATTGCACTTTCAAACATTTTATTAATTTCTTCTTTATCGAAATCAGGTTTATCAAAAATTTTATACCGGGCTACATAAATTTCTCCATTATATTTTTTATTACTATTTTCGTAATTTTCGAGATAATGGAAAAGGGGGATTGCCCTGACACCGTCGTCTTCAACACTTTCTAATATAAATACATCATTATTCCAATAATACAATAAACCTACATGGCTAAATATTGAAATAGAGGCCTTTTTTATTAATTCACTGACTAAATATCGACCACTACAGAAAAAAATATCACCATTTTTTATTTCTTTTATCGCTTCTTCGTAAGAAATTTGAGTTATTTCATTAAATTTAGTAGTCCCCACAATACATGTACTCCTTAACTCTTATGAATATTATTAAAATCAATGCATTTAATCGTTCATGTATTAATATGTCCAATAAATCACTAAATATGTAACTGATTTCAGATTTCATTCCTTTTGTAGATAAAGATTAAGATTAACAAATTAGTAGTAACAAAAGGAACGATTGTAAAACATGTACGATGTTTTGTTGTAGAAAAAATATGATGTAAACTTGGAGGTAGGTCGGTGCGGATAAGTATTTCCTTCCTTGGTATTTATAAAATCCCAAATATTAGGGGAAGACAGACCGACGACCGACCTGCGCCGGTAAAGTTAACAGCGAAGAAGAGCCAACGTGACCGGCCCATAATTTTTAAGAGATAACAGAAATGGCTAAATTTTATGATGAGAGGGAAGAGTTTGGTGTGGTTTTGAGAGTGGAAATTGTAGAATAAGATTCCAATTCGTTGACTCTTAGATTATTATTATGTAGGGGAGATATGATATCCTCGCCATCTTGTATCACAACGGAGGGCTATAATGACACCAGAGCATATTGTTAAGAAATTTTTTGAAGAAGTACGTTCAGGGAAAAATCCAGATTATGCAACTGAATTAATGGCAGAGCAAGTATCGGCACACCAAGTTATTTCTGAAGAGGAATTAACAGTTTTAAGAACGCCCAAAGATTATGCTGACCATGTAAAAGAAATGGTAGAAGTGTATGGCAATTTTTCATTAGAAATACAAGAATTCATGGTTCAAGATAATAAAGTTTATGTACGTTGGAAACAAGTTGGTACGCATGTAGAAGAGGTCGATGGATATCAGCCTACAAATCTTCCAGTTATTGAAATAGCAAGCGCAGTTTATAGAATTGAAGATGAAAAAATAGCAGAATATTGGATTCAAATTGATCGTGCTGGTATTGAAAAACAACTCAACCGCAATAAAATTAATTAACATCCTTCGGGATGTTTTTATTTTGCCCTGAAAAGTGAGTACCGAGCAGTTTCCAAGCGAAGAGGTTGGTTTGGCTATCGTCCGTACTCAGGACGGTACAAACGTTATAGATCGCAAATATACTCAAAATATCGCTGGTTGTAAAAAGTGCAATGTGCCATTCGGTGTATACATGTATGTGAGGTTCAAAAACAAGACACAGTCAAGCCACTCATATGAGTGGCTTAACTGTCTATTTGCCCATTTGTTTTAATGCTTTATCCATTTGACGTTCGTTAGATCTCACAGCAGAACTATCTAATGTATCTACACCACGATATGTATATTTAGTGTTTTGATAGAAATCAAATGCGAAATTGTTAATTGGAGATTGTACTTCACCATAGAATCTGTTGATTACATTTGCTCTAAAGATATTACTTAACATATATTCTGCATTGTTTATATCAGCTACATAATTTTTACTTTTGTATTCAGTTATGATGTATTTTTCAAATTCTTTGATTTCATCTTCTGTAGAAGGGTAATCTTTTGCATAAAGCATAACTGCATCATATTTCTCTGTAGAAGTTCCGTTCATTGTAGCGATTTCTTTCACTTTGTTTTGCCAAATTACGGCAACAGAAGCTGCTTGTTCTGCTTTTAAACGAGCTTCTTCTTCCGCCTTAACTTTCGCCTCAGCCTCTTCTTTTGCTTTCTGTTCAGTTAATGCTTTCTCCTCGGTTTCTTTTTTCTCACGTGTAGTTTTGTCTTCAGGTGCTTCTTCTTTAGGTTTTACAGCTGTTTCAACTTTTTCCTTTTCCTTAGATTTATCTGTGGATTCCGTACTATTAGTTGGTACCATTATAAAACCAATAATAAAGGCAACAATCGATATACCTAGCACGAGACCGCCTTTCATTTTCTTCTTTTTAATTAATCCTATTATTAATAGAATAAGACCAGCAAAAACTCCGAGTATACCTAAAAATACTAAAAAATAACTCATATTAAACATTGCCTCCTTCTATATAACTATAATGGAAACTGTAGGTAAAAGTACATACAAAAAAACAGACAACCGTGATTAGTTATCATATTCGTCAAGAAGACCTGGCCATATTACTTCTATTGATTCTTAGCTAAAATACGAACGTTTGTCTAAAAATAAAAAGCAACCAAAGCAACAAAAAAGCAACCGAAATTCCGAAAGCAAGTGAATAACGGTGAAATCGAATCATTATACAATGATGAAAAACCTTGCTATAATAACCTTTGCGAATACATATGAAAGAGGGTAAAAGCATGAACGCTTACGATGAATATATGAAACAGGTAGTGAAGCCGATGCGCGAGGAGTTAGTGGAGGCTGGATTTACGGAGCTTACTACGGCTGATGCGGTAAATGAATTTATGGCGGAGGCGAAGGGGACTTCGTTGGTTGTGATTAACTCGGTTTGTGGATGTGCGGCTGGGTTGGCGCGTCCGGCTGCTCGTGAGGCAGTGGAGGCGGTTAAGCCTGATCATCTTGTGACTGTTTTTGCTGGGCAGGATCCTGAAGCGACTGTTGCGATGCGTGGCTTTTTTGAGGATGTGCCACCAAGTTCACCTTCGATGGCGATTTTAAAGGATGGGGAATTGGCATACTTTATTCCACGTGAACAGATTGAAGGGTTCCCTGTGGAGCAAATTGTTACACATTTAACAGGTGTTTTAGAGCAAACATGCGAGAAGTAAAGACTATTGTTACGACAGCGGGCAGACCAGACGATTTATCGTTGGCGCTCGCTGCTTTTGCGTGTGAACAATTAGATGCTCAGTTTGAGCCAAGAAAAAAGCGTTCAGTTCGAAAGATTTCACAGGAATTGCATGCTCATGTGATCGTTGCTGGGAAAAATCGTTTTGAGTATTATGCTTTTGGTGCCAATGAACCGTTTTTCTTCCACCCAAATTCAGCAGCGTTTCGCTTAAAGCGTGTTGCTCGTGGGGAAGCGGAACCTTTTTTAGAAGCGGCACAGCTTGAAAAAGGAGATTCAGTGCTCGATTGTACATTGGGACTTGCTGCTGACGCTATGCTGGCGGCTTATACAGTTGGCGAAGCGGGACACGTCGTTGGGCTCGAAGCGAATCCGAATGTAGCATTTATTGTTGAGCAAGGGATGAAATCCTACGATACGACTGAGCTGCCATTAACTGCATGTATGCGCCATATAGAAGTGGTGCAGGCTGAGGCGGTTAGCTATTTGAAAACATTGCCCGACAATACATTTGATGTCGTCTATATGGATCCGATGTTTGAAGAAACTATTGAAGAAGCCAATAATTTTGAAGCATTACGCATAGCTGGGGAACATGTGACGTTAACGGATGAATGGGTAAGGGAAGCGTATCGCGTGGCGAGAAAACGGGTAGTGTTAAAGGCTCATTTTCGCTCAGGATGGTTTGCCAAATATGAATTTCAGCAGTTAACAAGAACGACTGCGAAGTTTCATTATGGTGTTCTGGATGTTGAATGAAGTAAATATTAAGCGTTTCAAGAGGCTTGTTCATTGTGAACGGGCCTCTATTTTTATCTGAAATTCAAGTAATATATAGTAGTGTTAGAATGTTTGTTTTTTGGGGTTGGAAGTGAAGTATCAGTATTGCGAAAATGCAGTAAAGGTAAAAAGAATTTACGAATCTTTGAGCGTTAAAAATCAAATTTGAGGGGGATGTGTATGAATCAAATAGAGGGGGAAATCGAGCTATTTTTGAAAAATCCATTAGCGGTAGAAGAAAGTTTTTGGGATAGTGAAGCATTAGTATGGGTGGATTGGAAAGATTTTGACGAATCTATCGCGGATTATTTTAACGAATACTTACTGGAAGAAGATAAAATAAATGTTGAACTAGTTGAAATTGATAAGCCAAGGTGTGTTGATATTTTCTTAATAAAAGATGAAGTGAAGAAAGTAATCCCGTATGATGAAGAAAGAACGGATAGGGACACAACTTTGAAAGCTGTGCAAGACTTTATTGCTCCGAAATATCAAATCCGCTGGTACATGGATTCACTTGGTGGAGATACGTTGGCTTTTTGTGTGCTACCAACCGAAAAGTGGTTGCGGTTAGAGAAAGATTATGGGGAAGAAAAAGTTACATATTATTTTGCACCTCTATCACATGACACGGTAATGTTTGAAATGGATATAGACGAAATGTCGGGTTTGTTGGAAAAAAGAAAGCGGAATGTTTAGTAAGGAAAGGGGATTTTGCACATGATGGCAGATAAAATTCCTCGTTAAGCTCGTGGTCCTCCACGGCCAATTATATTGCTCAATTAAATAATTCATTCACAAGGAGAGATAAATATGATTGGTCCGAAAAAAATAACGAGAGAAGAAAGAATGGAAATTGCTTATTCGATTGCTAACCAAGTTATAGAAAGATATGGTTCGAAGGTTCAAGCAATTGGGATTTACGGTTCATTAGCCCGAAAAACAGATGGGCCATTTTCAGATATAGAAATTAAGTGTATTTTAAACGCCTTAGATGAAAACTTTTGCTATGAATGGACATCCGGAGATTGGAAAGCAGAAGTGAACTTTGAAAGCGCAGAACATATAATTGAAGAAGCGACTACAGTTGACGAAAGATGGCCACTGACCCATGGACAATTTTTCAACATTTTACCTATCTATGACCCAAATGATTTTTTTACTGAACTAAAAGTAAAAGCTAGCTCAATAGATAGCTCGATATTTAATGAAGCGATCTGTCGAACTTTAGTAGAAGAAATGTATGAGTATATTGGTAAAGTGAGAAATATTGAAATACAAGGTCCTCAAACATTTTTACCGATTTTGGCGATGGAAATTGCCACAGCAGGTGCGATGATTTTAGGATTACACAATAAACAATTTTTCACAACTTCTGCTCAAGTATTACCTGAAGCATTGTCGTTTGCAGATAAGCCCGAGGGATTTGAGGTTCTATGCGAGTTAATGATGTCCGGTAATCTCTCTGACCCACAACAAATTATTGGGATTTGCGAAAACTATTGGGATTCTTTACTAGAGTGGTATTCTTCACATGGGTATCAAATTGAATGTTCAAAAGTTATACCTTGGTAACTTGAGATGTAATCTTTACTTTTTAAAAACTATGTGCTACAATATGAATCGTGCTATTTTAGGTGGCATATTTACGTAATCTGGAATTCTACTTTTTGTTTTTGAAGATACTTATTCACACTGGCGCATGCTATAGGGCTGCAAGGACGCAAAAGAAGGTTGGGTTTGCGTTGCTTAAGTTAGAAAGCACACAGTGGAATTTTACCGCGGTGATGAAACAACTACGTTTCAATATAATATTCCCCAGATGATTGGGTTGAGACTTTACAATTTACGAAACATGTTACCTATTAAATACTAAAGGGGTGGCTTCGCAGTAGCGAGGCTGCCCCTTGTCTAATTTATTGGGAAGGTCGAATATTTCTGAATCTGCGGATAGAAAAGGCCAAATGATGGATAGAAAGGCCAAAATCGTGGATAGAACAGCTTAAGTGATGGATAGAAAGGCCAAAATCGTGGATAGAACAGCTTAAGTGATGGATAGAAAGGCCAAAATCGTGGATAGAACAGCTTAAGTGATGGATAGAAA
>NZ_JBNNUW010000045.1:0-2329 GCF_050280125.1 Lysinibacillus sp. NPDC093692 | reverse complement strand
AAGGCCGAAATCGTGGATAAGACAGCCAAAATGATGGATAGAATCATCGAACAAATATATTGAAGTGCCTTCAGAAGTAGACAGACTATGTCTACTCTTTTTTTATGAAATGAATTCCCAAATGTCATATCTGTTGTAGTTCTTTTTGATTATTTATTCTAAAAAATGTTCCAATAAATATGAACTTGTGTAACAATGTTTATTAATATTTTTGATCCAAATATATTTATAGTTTATTTTTCGATATTGGAATAGTGCAAATGTTACAACGGAATTGCTATCAATGAGTATTTATTTGTAATGTGTTAATTTCTCGTATTTAAATTCAGAATTTTTTATTTTTTTACAAAGGTACTACCTAATTGTGGCAAGTAAAAATTATAGAAGAAAATTGTGGAGGAATAGCTATGGTGTTAAAGCAGATATTATTGATGTTATTCGATCATTTAAAATTGGAACAACTTTTTGAGGATGCAGCTAAGTTTTCCGATAAAGAAGAATGTAACCTTTTGAATAAATTAGACGGTTCAATGATATATTTTCAAACTTTAGGGGTGACTGCAAATGAATAAAGTTGGTTTTTTGACGATCGGACAATCACCTCGTTCAGATATTATACCGACATTTACAGAAATTTTTAATAAAGATATTAAAATTGTGGAAAGAGGAGCGTTGGATTCCTTAAACGAGGCGGAATTACTAACAGTTTTAGCGAGAAATGAAAAGAACACATCTATCTCTCGATTACGGGATGGCAGATCTATAATAATAGATAGAAGAAAACTATTACCATTATTACAAATGGAATTATCAAAGTTAGAACAAGAGGTGGATATGGTCGTCGTATTAAGCACAGATGATTTTTCGAAATTAACATGTGAAAAGACTATTTTTTATCCGAATCGTATCGTCACACAAATGATTAGTGCATTGGCCGATCAACCGAAGCTAGGTTTAATCATTCCACTAGAAGAACAGAGAGAGACTATGCTTGAAAAGTGGAAAGATTTTTCGGAGGATATCACGATTGCTGTTGCTTCACCATTTGATTATGGCAACTTTGAAGAGGCAGCTCGTTATCTTCGTGACTACCGAGTAGATCTGATTGTTTTGGATTGCATGGGGTACAATGAAGAGCATAGGCAGCTAGTACGGAAAGAGAGTGGTATTTTAACAATTTTACCGCGTACATTAGTAGCGGGAATTATGCTTGAATACTTATAAAGTAAGAATACGAAGGAACGTGCTAGACTGTATATAAATTTAATCGACAGCCTGTATTATCTTGTACTCTAAAATAGGTCTTAACAAAGTAGAAAAGTCCGCTAGCTCGCGGACTTTCTTCGTAAAAGTGATTTTATTAGTCCGTGAAGCATAAAGATGATAAATAACCTAACATTATTAAAAGACCAATACCCATTGCGATATCCATGTTTTGTACCTCCTTTTAAAAAAACGACACATTTATCCTGCATACTGCGAGTAAATGCCCGATTAGTATGGGGCAACAGGACGATGGTCATACAAGCGTTTTCTCAGGATGTGAAGTTTTTACTTTATACTTAAATATTGTACAATGAATTATAAAATTATGAAACCTTTTATAGGGCTTATGCGTATATATTAGTAATAGAATTACCAATTTGTACATAAAGAGAAGGTGTAAATTAATGAAGAAATGGATTCAAAAAAGTATCGTTATTATGGTTGCGTTTTTAACATTTGGATTAATTACGCCAACACATGAGATATGGGAAGCATTTGATCATAATCCATCAAATCGTGCTTCTATCGGACCGGCATCTGGGACAAGTACTGCAGAAGCGGCTGCTCTTCCGATAGAACAAACAGAAATACAGGAAGACCCGATTGACTATAATGCATTGCTTGTTGATGCGGCGAAAGAGCAATCCTATATGAAATTCGGCACAAAAATTGGTCCGAAAATTAGCAATGAGTTTGACGCTATTATCTTCCCTAAAATGGAGGAAGCCATTGCGATGACAGTAGAAGGCTTAGATGATGAATCGTTAGCATCGTTAACAATTTCAGAAAAGCCAAGTGGAAACTATGGCGAGAAAATTTTTAATATTACTAGCAATGAAACAGGTATGGATTTAATTCGCTTCCATGTCCGCACAGAAAAAAGACCGCAGGACGGTTACTATTACAACTTCCACTACCACAGTGCCGAGGACGACTTTATGGCACACAATAATTTAGGGGATATTTATTGGGAGAAAAACACACCGCCGAAATGGTTATCCTAAAAAACACGAAACACTCGTTTAAAATACGAGTGTTTTTTTATTCGAAAACATTGATATAT
>NZ_JBNNUW010000044.1:0-17482 GCF_050280125.1 Lysinibacillus sp. NPDC093692 | reverse complement strand
GCCGCTTCGCTTTCGCACAGTTAAAACATTTGTTGCTGCCGCTTCGCTTTCGCACAGTTAAAACATTTGTTGCTGCCGCTTCGCTTTCGCACAGAAAAAATCCGCTTCGCTGAAGGGTCTCCTCTGTGACGCTGATCCCTAAGGAGTCGCCCAGTCTCCACTCCAATCAACCACTCACATAACATATCACTCTAAAATATAGTCATTAAAACGATACTTCAGTAAGAGGGTTTCGTCTATGCAAATACTAAGCGACAGCAACAACAACACGATGTTGGTCATGAAGGTGTTATCACAGGACGTGATGCTTTTAGCCTTCGTTCCTCAACTTGCTCGCCCTGGAGTCTCGCCTATTACACTGTCCCTAAGGAACCTCTCAGTTGGAACGGAAATCAACCCTCCACTTTGCTTAATAGCCAAAAAGTTAAAAGTGCAAAAAATCGTCAATACTTTGGTGAAGAAAACCATTAAGAAGTATGTTAGACTAAAATGAGGTCAGAAATGATATTATTATCATTTTCATTGAAACTGAAATTTTACTTTTAAAGGAGAGACTTCAATGTTTCCACAATTAACAACAGAAGTACTTGAAGGCGAAGTACTTGTAGAAATGAAAACAACATTAGGTGCCGTCAAAATTAAATTATTCCCTGAGCATGCACCAAAAACGGTTGAAAACTTCTTAGGCCATGCAAAATCTGGTTACTATGACGGCATCATTTTTCACCGTGTAATCCAAGACTTCATGATTCAAGGTGGTGACCCAACTGGTACAGGTATGGGCGGCGAATCAATTTGGGGTAACTCTTTCGAGGATGAGTTCTCTGATAGCGTATTTAATCTACGCGGTGCACTTTCAATGGCAAATGCGGGTCCGAACACAAATGGTTCACAATTCTTTATCGTACAAATGAAGCACCTTCCAAGTGATATGCTTCGTCAATTACAAGGTGCGGGCTTCCCTGAAGAAATTATTGAAGCGTATGCTCAAAATGGCGGTACTCCTTGGTTAGACCATAAACATACAGTATTTGGTCATATTGTTGAAGGAATGGACATTGTAGACAAAATTGCAGATGTAGAAAAAGACTTCCGTGATAAACCAGTAGAAGATGTGAAAATCGAGTCAATTACAGTTTTTGAATAATAATTGTAAGGACGTGTAAAACATGAAACATTTAATGTATCAATTTTTATATTTCCCAGAAGATAAATCAGGCTATATTCCTGCAGCTTTTGAATTTTTAATCATGCTTATTTTATGTATTGTTGTATTTACCGTTTTCCGTAAAATTTCTAAGAAACAAGAAATGAAATCAAAGGAAATCGAAGCACGTATTCTTTCAGAGAAAAATAATACAAACAATCAGCAAAATATTTAAAAAACACGTTTGTGGAAAGCTATTTGCCTCGCAACCATTAGGGATTGCGAGGCATCATACTTTCTCATTACTTTCATGTTAAAATTTTATCTTCGCTCCATTCTTCAAATGCTTAATCGCCATATGAGACATATTTTTAAAACAAAAAATCTGTTAAATTTAAATGTTAATTTTTATGAAGGGGGAACCTTCATTTTGCTCCCTTAAGATTATTCTCAAATACATAGCCTTTTGACCAAGTACCAACTAGAAAGTAATTAATCATTTGGGGAAAAGTGAAGGTTGCTCGGATGGTTTGGTTTTTTTAATTCAATAACTTTTCCCCAAGTTTTTGTATCAAATACAACTGTCTTTCCTCCCATTATATGACATAATAACTTCTTGTCATTTGATAGCGCTATTTCATAAGAAGTTTTTAACTTCTTTATTAGGTTCATTTGAAACACAAGATTCTCCTCCAAGTTAGTTTCAATTTAAGTCTCTTTCGCCGTTCCCCTTCTTTAACTCCTGACCGGTAGGGATTAAGCTTCCGCCGACGGAAGAAGAAGGATCAACATAGCGTTTTACCCATTGATAGACTTGTTCTTTTTTTGTAAAGGTCAATTTATCAATGATTTTAATAACTTGCTAAACGCCTTGTCATCCTTTCAATCTTCCTGCCGAATGCTTGTTCTTATTTTACGAAGAATTCGGACAGGCATCAATTATCAGCATTTCTTTAACACAGCCAAAACAAAAGGATACCTCAAAAAAACTTGAGATACCCTTCACTATTTATTTCCTATTACTGAAGTGCTTGCTTAAAGCGCTGAACTCCGTCTTTCACTGTCTCAAATGAGCAAGCAACGTTCATACGCAGGAAGCCACGACCCTCTTCGCCGTATTTTGTCCCTGGCTCTAATGCTAGTTTGCCATGTTCAAGCAAGCGTTGCATGAATTCATTTTCATCAAGCTCTAATTCTCGATAATCAATCCAAAGTAAATAAGTGCCTTGAGGTTTTGTAATACGGATCCCAGGTAATTGTTCTAATTCGGCAATCACATAGTCCATATTAGCTGAAATGTAAGGAAGCATTTCGTTTAACCAAGGCGAACCTTCTGTATAAGCAGCTTGAAGTGCCACAGCAGCAAAAGTATTTAATGAGCCTTGCCCGCTAGCCATATGAACTGCTTCTAATAACATTCGCTTTTTCTTATCTGTCACGATCATATAGGCCACTTGAATCCCAGCTAGGTTAAATGTTTTTGTCGGTGCCATACATGTAATAATGCGATCAATTTCATCACCAGCGATTTTCGCTAATGGTGTATGTTTTGAGCCATCCAACATTAAATCAGAATGAATTTCATCGGAAATAATTACTACATCATATTTTGCACATAGTCGAACAATTTCCTTTAATGTAGCTTCATCCCATACATAACCACCGGGATTATGTGGATTACACAATATGTAGGCTTTCACATTTTGAGCAAGTGCTTGCTCAAAGGCTACAAAGTCATAAACATATGTCCCATCTTTTTCTACTAAAGGACAATTAACAACCTCTCGACCATTGCTTTTTGGGATGTTATAGAATGGTGGGTAAACAGGTGAGGAAATAAGCACTTTATCTCCTGGATTAGTAAATGCCATAATACTATCTGCTAAAGCAGCGACAACACCATTACAGAAAACAATGGATTCTTTATCAACGTGCCAATCATGTTGAGTATTTTGCCAGTCTACGATTGCCTGTACGGCTTCATCGCTAACAAAGCTATAGCCGAAAACAGTCTTTTCAGCATGCTCTTGCAGCGCCTTTGATACAGCTACTGGCGCAGCAAAATCCATATCAGCTACCCACATTGGGAGTATGCCTGAAGCATCTTGTAGCCCATATACGTTTTCTATTGCGTCCCATTTTACGGAGTTTGTACAACGACGGTTAATAGTTTGATCAAAAATAGACAAGCAAATCACTCTTTTCTTTTTTATTTACTATGGTATCATACGAGTATGATAAAAGGATAATAGGTGAGTATTTTGGAAAATATAAAAATGAATCAAGCAGCCGTACATCTGCTAGAGGAGTGGGATCCATTCCACTTAGGTCCAGATCATTATGATACTGAAACCGCAGATGTTGTAGCAGCATTGCAAGGTATCGATGATCCATCTGTTCTTGCAAAGGTTATTCAAGAAACATATGAGCATTCGTTTGAAGAATGGATTCCATATGAAGATTGTGTAGCCATTTCATACAAACTTATTGCGATAAAATTTGAAGCAAAATGCATTATTTAACTTCTTCAAAAGGTGAAAATACTAGAGTGACCATTATTGTATTGGCCTAACTTCTGGTGGATGCACAATTATGTTTTTGCTTTTCTATAGAAAACGAGGTTGTCTTTCAATTATGAGACAACCTCGTTTTTTATCTATAAAAATAAAGCTCTTTTATTTAAACAACGGTAAAATCCCTGGATATCGTTATTATTAAAAAGTCTACAAAGTCTAAAATAGAGCGATTAAAATTTTCAAATCAGATAGCGCGAAGTACGAGGGAATCAACCACACGATATGATGGATATCCAAAATATATTCAAATATGTAACAATTAGGGGGAATGGTTCGTTACATATGCAAGGGGGGGATGACTGTGACAGAAACCGAATTAATAGAACGGGCTCAGCGAGGAGACAAAGGCGCCTATATAGAGCTAATCCGAATACATCAGCGAACAGTTGAAAAGTTTGCTTTTCAATGCGGTGTACATAGTAATGATTTAGCAGATGTTTCACAGGAGGTCTTTGTGAAGCTCTATCGTTTTTTACATCAATTTAAGCAGGATCGTTTTACGACGTGGCTCTATAAAATCACTTTGAATACAACGCGTGATTATTATCGCAAAGAACAACGAGAGCAAGCAAAGGAAGAAAGACTAAGTGCACAGCAACAATTGCCCGCATCTTCAGCAGAAAAGCAAGTCCTTAATTTTGAAGAGGATAGGCTATTACATAGTGCTATTAATGAACTTGATGAAAAATATCGTTATCCACTTATATTATTTTACTTCCATGAATTAAAGTATGAGGAGATAGCAGAGGTACTAAATATTTCGTTATCAACTGTTAAAGTTCGTATATTACGTGCAAAGGAAAAGCTCAAAGCGGTGATTATGCAGGAGGGGAGTGTTGAAAATGGATGATAAACAGTTTGAAAAACGAATGGAGCTTCTAAAGAAGTCCTATGATTGCATGGAACCACAGCTAGATCCCAAAACCGTTTTCGCACAAATCGAGGCAGAAGATGCAGCACAACAATCGCAAGAAACAGTAACAACACAAAAGCCCCCTTCGAGATGGCAAAAGCCGGCTGTCTGGATAGCGTGCATAGCAAGTGTACTTTTAGTAGGTGTTCTCGTTTCGTCGTATGTGATTAATCCTTTGACATTTGTTCAAACAGCTGAACAAGAACAAGAAAAAGTATATGAAGAATGGCTTTCAAACTTTACAAAAGAATATAAAGAAAAACGTGAACAAATGCGTAAGGAGCTCGACATTCCGGAGAAAGAGTTTAGTGAAATATCATTAGTTCAAACTACAGACAATGAAGTGGACTCATTACCTAAAAGAAAAGAGTTGTTTCAAGATGTACAGAACAGAAATGATAACTTTTTGAACAGTTTGGCAAAAAATACATTGGATAATCTACAAACGCCACGTGAGCAAATACAACTTATCGAAACTTACGGGAATCTTATGTCATTTGAAGAATCTTATTTTTTTTATAGTGGATATTCATACTCAGCAGAAGAGATAGCAAACTATTATTCTAATAAGCTTGTTCAATATGAAAAAGTTTTATCACAAAAACCAAAAAGTCTACCTGCAGACCTAAATAAATTAATTGCTACAGCTAAAGAGCAATATTTAGAATTACAATATAATGGACAAAGTTATAGTTTTCGACCAAATCCTGTATTGGGGAAAGACGCGCCTGAATATATTGAACGCCTTCACCCAAATGTATTAGGATATTTTAAATACTTGGCTACAGGCTCATTGCTTGTTGGTGGAGATTTACTCTATTCTATAGAGGATTCCGCAACTGTTCTCCGTCTCTATGAAAAAACGCTTGTAGCGGATAAATCTACTGAGACGGATAATTTTAACGTATTAAAGGGAGAGTTTGAAAATACATGGCTTGCCATTTTTAAAGGAACTGAAACCAATCCAATTCGTACAAAAACTGGTCAATACAAGCCCGAATACATCGATCTATTAACGATTATTGCGAATGGCGGATATGGTGAGGCAATGCGCAAAACAGCACAATCAATACTAGATGAAATAAAGGTAACGGGACAATCTAAAACGCTAAAACAGTTAACAACATATGATATTTGGATGGGGATTTTATATTTGCGAGAAGACACGTTTATGCAGACGGATGATGGAACAACTAGTATGGAGATTAATGAAGGTTGGATTGAGCAAACTAAATCTCTTTACGATGAGTATGTTAAAACAAAGAATGATGCAATTATAGAGACATTAAATCCATTTAATATCGTTAGTTTATTTTTATATGCTCATGGGGTTGGTGATCGTGACATAGCTCAGAGACTTTTAACTGATGACTTGGATATAAATACAGTTGTTCAGTTTGGTGGTATGGATAATTTTAAAGCTCTTTATGAAATGGGAGGCTCGTCACTTAGTATTAGAGCAATTGTAAAAGGTGCGGCGCAAGGGGTAGTTGGACAGCAATTATCTTTCGAGTTAACCCCTGTAGTAACCGAAAATGGTGAACAACATTACCGAATTAGTGCCATTAACGAATAAGGAGATTTTTTGCCCCACTTATTTACGTATGTTATAATTTATGGTGATATATACGTAGCAAACAAAAAGAAAGTGGGCAAAGTTTATGGAAAAAAAATATGAATTAGGAGACGTGTTGACCGGAAAAGTTACAGGTATACAGCCGTACGGTGCATTTGTTGCGCTTGATGAAGATACACAAGGCCTCGTACATATTTCCGAAATTACGTACGGCTTTGTAAAGGACGTTAGTGAATTTTTGTCAGTTGGGCAAGAGGTAGAAGTGAAGATACTTGAAATCGATGAGGATGCCGAAAAAATTAGCTTATCGATTCGTGCTTTGCAGGAGCGCCCGGCTACATTGCGTAAAAAAGATGCACCACCACGTAAATCATTGCAGGACCGTGTAGATGAATCGGATGCGAATGGTTTTAATTCCTTAAAAGATAAATTACAAGACTGGATCGAGCAGTCAGGACAATAATTTTAAGGTTGGAGTCTTGTACCTAACGCTTCGCTTTCGGTACAAATAAATTACTGCCTATTAATGCGAGATAAAAAAACGAGGATGCTTTCAAATATGAAGGTATCCTCGTTTTTTAGTATTTAATTATAGCGAATTTTTTATTTTTCGAATTCGGTACTGTAGGTTTTGACGGCTCATGCCAAGTGCGGTAGCGGCCTTTGTAATATTGCCCTCATATAAATTTAAGACGTTTTGCACATAATAGGATTCGGCTTCACGTAAATAAGCATCGAGCGGCATAACATCATTCTGTTGCTGGAACATAAAAAATTCCGGCTCGTGATTAGATACGTCTTGCTGCTGTACTTTGAAGCGGAAATGCATTGGTAATAAATCTGAGGTAACCGTTGATTCAGTAGTCATAAACGACACCGTTTCATCTAGTAATAGTTCAAGCTCCTTTAAATTTCCAGGCCAATCATATTGTAAAAATAAATCCTGTACATCAGGAGATAATTCCGTGACATTTGAAGCAAATCGTTCTTGATGGCGGTTAAAGTAATCATCTACGAATGGAAGAATATCTTCTTTTCGATCTGTTAAATTAGGAATGGAAATGGCCATTGTTGCAAAGAAATAATACAGTGATTTTGACAGTTTCTTTTCTGCAATCAATGTAATGGGATCACTTCCTACACTGCCAATGAGCATGTATTTTGACTGTGGAAGAGACTGTAATACCTCTAATAGTTGCTCTTGAATGTCTAGACTTAAAAAATCAATGCGTTCAAAGAAAAAAGTGTATGTCTTGTCATCCTGTAAGAGCTCCTGTAATTTATCTAAAACAGATTGAGCAGAGCGACGACTCACTAGAGTTACAAATGCTTCAGGGTCAGTTGAAGCTGCATGATGTATACCCTCTGCTACTAGATCTTTTCCTGTACCTGATTCACCAATTAATAATACTGGTAATTTCACAGCTGCTGCTTTCTTGGCATTTGCGATAACTTGTCGCATCGAATTAGAAACAGCTGTTATCATATCGAATGTTAAAGGTTCACCATATCGACGAAGAGGCTGATAAACTAGCTTTTCGAGTGATGTAATATCCCGAGCAAACTCGATAGCTCCAATTAGTTTATTTTCGACATATAGTGGAAAAGTATCGTTAATCGTTGTTATTTCATGACCATTTTTATTCCAATATGTTTGTTTTACATTAACTTCTTTTTTACCTGTTTGTAATACACGCATTAAAGTACTTTCATGCTGACGGAAAGAAAACATTTCAATAACAGAACGATCGGCTAATTCATCAAAATGAAAACCCTCAATTTCTTTCATCTTCGAATTATAAATAATTGTTTTGCCAGAAAGGTCTACAGCGTGAATACCAACAGTTACATTTGTTGCAATAAACTCATAAAAAGGGAGTAAAGGTTCGGAATTTTTCATAAAATGTGCACCTCAAAAATTTTTTACTTGAAATATGCAACGAAATTTTGCATTATAATAAGTGTAAGAATATTCTAAACGCAAAGATATTTTGCGTCAACGTTTTTTGCACACTTAAAACACATCTCACGAGGGAGGATTTAGTATGATTTCATACAAACACGAACCATTCACAGATTTTACTCAAGAGGCAAATTACAACGCATATTTAGAAGCATTAAATAAAGTCGAAAGTTATTTAGGTCAAGACTACCCACTTATTATCGGTGGCGAACGTATTACGACAGAAGATAAAATCGTTTCATATAACCCTGCAAAGAAAACAGAAGTAATTGGTCGCGTATCAAAAGCAAACAAAGAACTAGCTGAAAAAGCGATGCAAGCTGCAGACGAAACATTTAAAACTTGGAAAAAGGTAGATCCAGCTATTCGTGCAGATGTACTATTTAAAGCAGCGGCAATCATTCGTCGTCGCAAACATGAATTCTCTGCACTTTTAACAAAAGAAGCGGGTAAACCGTGGGCTGAAGCTGATGCAGATACTGCAGAAGCGATTGATTTCTTAGAATACTATGGCCGTCAAATGCTACGTATTAAAGAAGGCCAACCTGTAGAGAGCCGTCCTGGTGAATACAACCGTTATGACTATATTCCATTAGGTATTGGTATTGTTATTTCACCATGGAACTTCCCATTCGCAATTATGGCAGGGACAACAGTTGCTGCTTTAGTAACAGGTAACACTGTATTATTAAAACCAGCTTCAACAACACCAGTTGTTGCTTATAAATTTATCGAAGTGTTAGAGCAAGCTGGTCTTCCAGCAGGTGCTGTGAACTTTGTACCAGGTTCTGGTGCGGAAGTAGGTGACTACTTAGTTGATCATCCGAAAACACGCTTCATCAGCTTCACTGGATCTCGTGATGTAGGCTTACGTATTAACCAACGTGCATCTGTATTAAATGATGGTCAAATTTGGATTAAACGTGTTATCGCTGAAATGGGTGGTAAAGACACAATCGTTGTTGATAAAGAAGCAGATTTAGAGCTTGCAGCACAATCTATCGTAAAATCAGCATTCGGCTTCTCAGGTCAAAAATGTTCAGCATGTTCTCGTGCTATTATCGTTGAAGATGTATATGACACAGTTGTTAATCGTGTAATTGAGCTTACTAACACGTTAACAGTTGGTGATCCAACAGACTTCAAAAACTTCATGGCAACAGTAATTGACCAAGCGGCATTCAACAAAGTGACAGAATATATTGAAATTGGTAAAGGAGAAGGCCGCCTTGTTTCAGGTGGTACAGCTGATGATTCAGTTGGTTACTTCATCCAACCAACAGTATTTGCAGACGTAGATCCTTCTGCACGTATTATGAAAGAAGAAATTTTTGGTCCAGTTGTAGCAATCGCAAAGGCTAAAGATTTCGATCAAGCAATCGATATTGCAAACGATACTGAATACGGTTTAACTGGTGCGGTTATTACAAGTAATCGTATGAACTTAGAAAAGGCTCGTGAAGATTTCCATGTAGGTAACTTATACTTCAACCGTGGTTGCACAGGTGCAATCGTAGGTTACCAACCATTTGGTGGCTTCAACATGTCAGGTACAGACTCAAAAGCAGGTGGCCCTGACTATCTACAACTTCACATGCAAGCAAAAACAACTTCAGAAATGCTATAACTTCTTTAGCAAACTGAAAGAAGTATAGCCCTCGGTGTATGTCACGGATTCGGTTTTGTGTAAGCGCAAAACTGAATCCAACCGGGGCTAATAAGAGAATCTGCGAAACCCCTCCTAATAAAGTAGGCCGAGCAAGAACCGCAGACGCTAACGTTGTAGTGGCTTACCTAGGAGTACTAGGCGGATTCTTGTTCTTTATATTCTGAAAATACGGAATTGTCCTATTAAATTTACTTATAGAAAAACATAGTCTTCCATAGATTTTTCATCATGAAAGTAAGGAGAGAATGCTATATGACAAAAACAAATCTAGTTATTGAACAAACTCAAAATTTTGGTGCTGCAAACTATCACCCGCTACCAATCGTTATCTCAGAGGCTGAGGGTGCTTGGGTAAAAGATCCGGAAGGTAATAAATACTTAGATATGCTATCCGCATACTCTGCTGTAAACCAGGGTCATCGTCATCCGAAAATTATCGCTGCGTTAAAAGAACAGGCTGATAAAGTAACATTAACTTCTCGTGCGTTTTATAGTGAAAACCTTGGTGAATGGTATGAGCTTGTTGGTAAATTAACGAATAAACAGATGGTATTGCCGATGAATACAGGTGCAGAGGCGGTAGAAACTGCATTTAAAGCGGCTCGTCGTTGGGCGTATGATATTAAAGGTGTAGAAGATGGAAAGGCTGAAATTATTGCATGTAATGGTAACTTCCATGGTCGTACAATGCTTGCTGTATCTTTATCATCTGACGAAGAATATCGTCGTGGCTTCGGTCCGATGTTACCGAATGTTAAGTTAGTCGATTATGGTAATCTAGAAGCATTAAAAGCTGCTATTACTCCTAACACAGCGGCGTTTTTAATTGAACCAATCCAAGGTGAAGCTGGAATCGTTATTCCACCAGAAGGTTTCTTAAAAGCTGCTCGTGAGTTATGCCGTGAAAACAATGTTTTATTCATTGCAGATGAAATCCAAGCTGGTTTAGCACGTACAGGTAAAATGTTCGCATGTGATTGGGAAGAAGTAGAGCCTGATATGTACATTTTAGGGAAAGCTTTAGGTGGCGGTGTATTCCCGATTTCTTGTGTAGCTGCAAATCGTGAAATTTTAGGAGTTTTCAATCCAGGATCACACGGTTCAACTTTCGGCGGTAATCCTTTAGCGTGTGCTGTATCTATTGCTTCAATTAAAGTATTACTAGATGAAAAATTAGCAGAGCGTTCACACCAACTTGGTGAATACTTTAAAGGGAAATTAAGAGAAATTAATAACCCAGTTATTAAAGATGTTCGTGGTCGTGGTTTATTTATCGGAATGGAATTAACAGAGGCAGCACGTCCATATTGTGAAAAACTTAAAGAATTAGGTCTATTATGTAAAGAAACACATGATACTGTTATTCGATTTGCGCCACCACTTGTTATTTCTCAAGAAGATTTAGATTGGTCAATCGAGCAAATTGAAAAAGTTTTTAATCTTTAACAAAATGTTCACATTTCAATTCGGAAGTATGTTACAATGATGCCGATATACTATCATTATAAAAACAAAGAGGCGATTTAATAATGTCTGAAAACTTAAATCTGTTCACATCAACTCAAGAAGTCATTCAAGAGGCTCTAAATAGACTTGGCTATGACGAAGCAATGTATGAATTGTTAAAAGAACCGCTTCGCATGCTACAAGTGCGTATTCCTGTGAAAATGGATGATGGTACAACAAAAGTATTTACTGGTTACCGTGCACAACATAATGATGCTGTAGGGCCAACTAAAGGTGGGGTTCGTTTCCATCCGGCCGTATCTGAGGAGGAAGTTAAAGCGCTTTCAATGTGGATGACATTGAAGTGTGGTATCGTGGATCTACCTTATGGCGGTGGTAAAGGCGGTGTCATCTGTGACCCTCGTCAAATGTCTATGGATGAAATTGAAAAATTAAGCCGTGGATATGTTCGTGCAGTTAGTCAAATCGTAGGACCAACAAAAGATATTCCTGCGCCAGACGTATTTACAAATGCACAAATTATGGCTTGGATGATGGATGAATACAGCCGTATGGATGAATTCAACTCACCAGGTTTCATTACGGGTAAGCCACTAGTACTTGGCGGTTCTCAAGGTCGTGACCGTGCAACTGCACAAGGTGTAACAATCGTTATTCAAGAAGCAGCGAAAAAACGTGGCATTGATATTAAAGGCGCACGCGTTGTTATTCAAGGCTTCGGTAACGCAGGTAGCTTCCTTGCGAAATTCATGCATGATTTAGGTGCAAAAGTAATCGGTATTTCTGATGCTTATGGTGCACTTCATGATCCAGAAGGTTTAGATATCGACTATTTATTAGATCGTCGTGATAGCTTCGGTACTGTAACAACATTATTTGAAAACACAATTTCAAACAAAGAATTATTAGAGCTTGATTGTGATATTCTAGTGCCAGCTGCTATCGAAAACCAAATTACTGCGGACAATGCAAACGACATTAAAGCAAACATCGTAGTAGAAGCAGCGAACGGTCCAACAACAGCTGAAGCAACTAGAATTTTAACTGAACGTGGTATTCTACTTGTACCAGACGTATTAGCATCTGCTGGTGGTGTAACAGTTTCTTACTTCGAATGGGTACAAAATAACCAAGGTTATTACTGGACAGAAGAAGAAGTTGAAGAACGTCTATACAAAAAAATGGTTGATGCGTTTGAAAACGTTTATACAACAGCGACAACACGTAACATTAACATGCGTTTAGCAGCTTATATGGTAGGTGTTCGCCGCACTGCAGAAGCTTCACGCTTCCGTGGATGGGTTTAATCAATATATATGAAAAACGAGTCACTCCTATTAATGGGGTGACTCGTTTCATGTTTTTGAAAAACTATTATATCAATGAAATTAAAGTGCCATTATAAATAAAGTAGGGCTCGAGTCGCCCAGTCGTAACGAAGTTCAATTTCTTCATATAGTATGTATCTTCAGGTGTGTCACTTTGATATCCGGCAAAACAAAAAACAGGATTGTAAAAATTGCCTATGAGAACATACAGGAGAAATTAGCTGGAATCGGTGTCCCTGTTCCTGAGAAAATTCATAAGATTTATAACGAGTACATTTTCAAAGTTTAATTTTTGCGTTCATTTACAGAAATATGAGAAAATCCAACTAGAAAGGGGCGAATTGAATGGATTCATTTACATTTTATAATCCGGTGAAGTTGCATTTTGGTGAAAATGCACTGGAAAAACTATCGAAAGAGTTAGCGCAGCAAGGTAAGAAGGTGTTGGTTGTCTATGGTGGAGGTAGCATTAAGAAAAATGGTGTTTACAATGCTGTCATCGAGAAGTTGCAAGAAGCAGATAAAACAATATTTGAACTAAGCGGTGTTGAGCCAAATCCACGTGTGGAAACAGCAAGACTTGGTATTGATCTTTGTAAAAAAGAAGGAATTGATCTAGTTCTAGCTGTTGGTGGCGGTTCCGTTATTGACTGTTCTAAGTTAATCGTCGCTGGAGCAAAATATGATGGCGATGCTTGGGACATTGTAAAACGTAAAGTATTTGTGCAGGACGCTTTACCACTTGGCACGGTATTAACGCTAGCTGCAACAGGTTCTGAAATGAACTCAGGCTCTGTCATTACAAATGCGGAAACAGAAGAAAAACTAAGCTGGGGAAGCCCTGCTGTTTTCCCGAAATTTTCGATTTTAAATCCAGCGTATACAGTGTCGGTACCAAAAAAACATACAGTTTACGGTATCGTTGATATAATGTCGCATGTTATTGAGCAATATTTCCATAATACAACAAATACCCCGATTACAGATGAAATGTGCGAAGGGGTATTACGAACAGTTATTACAACAGCTCCTGAATTAATAGAAGATTTAGAGAATGTCCAGTTGCGTGAAACGATTTTATTAGCTGGAACAATTGGATTAAATGGATTCTTATCAATTGGTTCTCGAGGTGATTGGGCGTCACATAATATTGAGCACGCTGTATCTGCAGTATACGATATTCCGCACGCAGGCGGTTTAGCTATATTACAACCACATTGGATGCGTCTAAGTGTACCTGTGAATCCAGAGCGTTTTGCGGGTATTGCAACACGTGTTTTCGGTGTCGACGCTACAGGAAAGACTTCAGAAGAAGTAGCATACGAAGGAATTGATCGCTTATCGGCATTCTGGACTTCAATAGGAGCTCCAAGTCACCTTGCGGATTATGAAATCGATAATTTAAAATTCCATCAAATCGTAGAACATACCATGCAAAATGGGCCTTTTGGAAACTTCAACAAGTTACAGGAAGAAGATGTACGAGCTATTTTGCAAAACTCACTTTAATTGAAAATGGATGCGAGGCTACGCAATCTTGATGTGTAGGCTTTCTGATAAACCTTGATGTCACATTGCATTGCTTAGAGGCATCATTCATTTGTATAAAAAATAGCCAACTGCCTGAAACCTGGCAATTGGCTATTTATCTTATTTAGAAAAAATATGTTGGATAATGATTATTGTTTAGGTGTTGAGTGATCTGGTCTTTCACCAATATGCACCCAATTTTGTTCGCCATCATCCTCATCATACAGAATGGCCACTTTTGATACGCCCTTCTGACTTAAAATGACCTCTGTTAAATGGTCGCGGACATCATCTAGAAAAGCGAGTGATAAGTTAGGGTCAGCTTCGGCAACTAATTCCACATGTAAAAATTCACCTTCTTTAACGACCTCTAAACGAACAATATCTTTGATATTAGGGTCATCCATAACAAGATGAGCGATATGATTTAGCATTTCTTCGTCAGTTTCGCCAATAACGCCTCGTGCATTATCAAGGAAAACTTTTGCTACTACATAGAACATCATAAAGCCGATAATCATCGAAACGAGCCCTTCTATATTAGCCCAACCTGTATAGTGCGCTATTAAAATAGCAGCGAAGGCCAACACGTTACCACCTGTAGCGACTAAGTCTTCCATAAACACTAATTTTGTTGCTGGTTTTGCGCGATTTAAATAGGGAAAAGCTTTAGGGATAGCTGTAAGAAATCCCGCTTTTTCTTGCCCAGTCTCATGTAGTATTTCAACGGCAGCTTTCGCAAGAACTGATCCTTCTAAAACAATACCGATCAATAATACGCCAAGTGCTATGAGCATTCCTTTAGATTCGCCAGCTGGGTGTATAAAATGATGCCAGCCTTCTTTTACAGTTTCATAAGAAAGGATTGCTACGATTATTACAGCAAAAAGACAAACTAAATTTACGATTCGGCCAAAGCCTCCAGGAAATTGTTTTGTCGGTGCTTTTTTCGAAAGCGCTGAGCCGATATAAACAAAAAATTGGTTTGCTGCATCCCCTAGTGAGTGCATCATTTCTGCAAACATGGCAACATTACCTGTAAAGAAGAAGGCGATGCCTTTAATAATTCCTAAAAAGGCATTGACAACTGCTGCCATCAAAGATGGTTTATTCCCGTTTTTTAATAGTTTTAATAGTTCTCCCACGAAAGAATCCTCCAACTAGTTTAAAATTTCCATTTCAATTTTTTCTATATAGGGTAGTGCTCGTAATGAACGATAAAATGACAGTAAGTTATCAGATACTATTAATGATAAACGTAAATCTAATTCGTGAAAAACATTATTATTATTTTTATTAGGAACATCTTGAATGCGTATGTTTTCGATAATAATATTGTTTTCCTTTAAAAATTCTAGAAAAGACTCGCTTCTTTCATCATTGTTAATCTGAACTTTCAATGATATCTCTCGCATACGAATTCTTTTTGGTCCTATTTTCATTAGAAACGGCGATAAAACCTCAATGCCGAAGACGATGATAATAACAGCTAAAGTAGCATCCATATAGAATCCCGCGCCGACTGCAATCCCTATCCCGGCAGCTCCCCAAATCATTGCAGCGGTTGTTAAACCTGAGATACTATCATTCCCGCGCCTTAAAATAACACCTGCTCCAAGAAATCCAATTCCACTAACAATTTGGGCAGCCAAGCGTAGAGGATCCATTGTAATATTGATTTCTGACCTTGGGGGTGTTGAGTAGGCGGTTTCAATCGAAATAATAGTTAATAAACAGCTAAATGTGGCGATGACTAAGCTTGTTTTTAATCCTACAGGCTTCTTTTTTAATTCCCTTTCGATGCCGATTACTAAACTTAATGTGGCTGCAATTACTAATTTTATGCCAACTTCATATGTAATCATATTTCCAAATAAGGTTTCCATACGCAACCCTCCACAGATATTTCGTATTGCTAAGAGATATGCAAGGTGTCATTATTATATGTACATTACTTTTTTGTATTGTACATCACGATAGGAATGAAGTATAAGCATTTTTTTTCTTTTAGCAAACGGTCTTGGTAGTGAAAGTAGCTACAGAAGTCTCTAACGTTATAGGTGATTAAATAGATGTTGGTTTAAGTTAAAGTCTCAAGTAGATATCATGGATAGCACAAAGTCGTATCCAGACGTATTTATGTCCAGGTAAAAATGATTGGAGGTTGGATTTTATGGAGAAACCAAAAATTCATCCATACATTCCTATATTTATAGGTGTTATTTCTGTATCCTTATCTGCGATATTTGTAAAGTTAGCAAATGCAGAAGCGGGGGTTATTGCGTTTTACCGGATGTTGTTTTCGGTATTAATAATGGCTCCTCTGTTTTTTTGGAAGTACACGAATGAAGTAAAACAATTAAGAAGAAGGGATTGGCTGTTTTCTTCAGTTGCAGGCATATTTTTAGCGTTCCATTTTATTTTGTGGTTTGAATCACTCAATTACACTTCTGTAGCGAGTTCTACAGTTTTGGTTACACTACAGCCGTTGTTTGCATTTGTAGGTACATATTTTTTCTTCAAAGAGAGCATTACTCTAAAAACCATACTTGCAGGCGCGATTGCTATTGTTGGTAGTATTTTAATAAGTTGGGGAGATTTTAAGCTTAGCGGTACTGCATTTTATGGAGACATGCTTGCTCTTATTGCGTGTGCACTCGTTACAGCTTACTTTTTATTTGGACAAGATGTACGTAAGCGGTTATCTCTTGTGACATATACCATGCTTGTTTATGCTGTTAGTACAATTACGTTATTTATCTATGTTCTTATTAAAGGTGAATCGTTTGGTCCTTATCCAACTATGGACTGGATATGGTTTATTTTATTAGCAATCGTGCCTAATTTATTGGGGCATACTCTATTTAATTGGTCTATCAAATACGTTAGTACAAATGTAGTCTCTATTGCGATATTATTTGAACCAATTGGCGCGGCCATTTTAGCTCTTTTCATTTTTAAAGAGTATTTAATAGCCACACAAATTATTGGTGGATTAATTGTTATAGTAGGAATTCTATTGTTTGTGGTGGATGAGAAAAAGATTTTTAAACTTTTTTCAAAAAAAGCTTGATTTTTAAATTGCTATATTATATATTATTACTTGTCCTTAACAAGAAGGACGACTTGAGAAAAAGATTTGAAAAAAGATTTTGAAAAAGTTATTGACTTCTTGTTGGAGACGAGTTATGATAATAGAGTTGCTGAAAACAACAGCGACAAAATGAACCTTGAAAACTGAACAAGCAAAACGTAATCAATAAAGTTTTCAGTAGCTAACCTTGAGTTAGTGAACGAAACAAAATTTTGGACA
>NZ_JBNNUW010000043.1:0-19805 GCF_050280125.1 Lysinibacillus sp. NPDC093692 | reverse complement strand
GAGGATGAAAATACTTCTTTGAACGATGAAGGGATGACTAATGTACCCAAAATTGCCGATGATTTTGGTATTGTAGATCGTGGTAATGGTGTTGCCATTGTAAAATGGTACGGAAATACAAAAGATGTTGTCATACCCAATGAAATCAATGGTAAACCAGTTATAGAAATAGGACAGTACGCATTTCAACAAAAACAGCTCACAAGTGTAACGATTCCGTCAAGCGTAATAACGATAGGATTTAGAGCATTTGCTTATAATAATCAATTAACAAGTGTAAAAATCCCCTCAAACTCAAGCCTGACAACGATAGGAGAACAAGTATTTTATGAAAGTCGATTAGAAAGTGTGGAAATCCCTGGAAGTGTGACAGTGATAGGGGAGAGAGCATTTCAATATAATCGATTAACAAGTATAAAAATCCCTTCAAACTCAAGCCTGACAACGATAGGATTAAAAGCATTTTCTGGTAATCTATTAACAAGTGTAGACTTCCCAGCAAGCGTGACAGCAATAGGAAACGGTGCATTTGATAATAATCAATTAACGAGTGTAGAAATTCCACCAAAGCTGACAACAATAGGAGGCACTGTATTTTGGAATAATCGATTAACAAGTGTAAAATTCCACGAAAACGTGACAGCGATAGGAGCATGGGCATTTCATTCTAATCAATTAACAAGTGTAGACATCCCATCAAGTGTGACGGCAATAGGAGCAAAGGCGTTTGCTACGAATAAATTAACAAGTATAGAAATCCCACCAAAGGTGACAACGATAGAAGAAGAGGTATTTTCTATGAATCGATTAACAAGAGTAGATATCTCATCAAACGTGACAACAATAGAAGATTATGCATTTGCTATGAATCAATTAACAAGTGTAGGATTCAATGAAAACCTGACAACGATAGGATCCAGAGCATTTTTTGATAATCAATTAACAAGAGTAGACATTCCATCAAGCGTGACAACAATAGGAAGTTCTGCATTTTCTCTTAATCAATTAACAAGAGTAGACATTCCATCAAACGTGATAACAATAGGAGAGAAAGCATTTCAAGCAAATCCATTAGATGTTGTAATCTTTCATGGAGAACATGAATTCCAATGGGATAAACAGAATTATCCATTTGCTCCGTATAAGGAGAATGAGAAATGGTTCATCGGGTGGTGGGAAGATGAAGATCATACAAAAATTTGGAATTACTCTGTAACGAAACCAATGACTATTTATGCTAAGTGGAGAATGTTTGTCAAGTTTGATGCCAATGGAGGAAGCGAAGTTCCAACTCAACCGGTAGTATATGGAGAATTAACATCAGTCCCTACCGCTCCAGTAAAAGAAGGCTATACATTTGAAGGTTGGTATAAAGATGAAGATTTAACAACGGTATGGAATTTTGATCAAGATGTGGTGAAAAAAGATATCATACTATATGCGAAATGGACGCCGGGATTTATCGTCACTTTTGATTCTAACGGAGGGAGCGAAGTACCATCTCAATCTGTAGAACGCCCTGGTGGCGTCACAATAAAAGCCCCTGCTGAACCAAAGAAGGTAGGCAAACTATTTTTCGGCTGGTACAAAGATGAAATATTGTCAGAACGCTGGGATTTTGACAAAGATATAGTGACAAAAAATATTACGTTGTATGCGAAATGGACAAAGGATTATACGTCGGGCGGAGGCTCAGGCGGCGGATCGGGTGAGGGATCAACAAAATATAAAGTCACTTTTGACGCTGATGGAGGAAGTGATGTGCCGCCACAAACGGTTGACTTTAACGACCTCGTGAAAACCCCAACTATTCCAGTGAAAGACGGCTATCAATTTGATTGCTGGTATAAAGATAAAGAGCTTAACCATGTATGGGACTTTGCAGAAGATAAGGTAACGGCAGACATCACGTTGTATGCGAAGTGGACAAAGGACTATAAAGTGACGTTTGATTCCGACGGAGGCAGTGAAATTCCATCCCAAAAGCTTGGCTATAAAGCTTTAGTGAAACCACCTTCTAATCCGAAGAAGGAAGGCAACCTATTTATTGGTTGGTATAAAAATAAAAATTTCACAAAAGCATGGGATTTTGACAAAGATGTAGTCACAGAAGACTTAACATTATATGCGCGATGGATGAAGGAAAGCCGTGGTTGTGACATTACTTTCAAGGATATTGATCATAACTGGGCACAACATATGATTAAAGAAGTTGCCAATCGATGCATTATTATAGGTTATCCAGATGGCACATTCCGACCAAATGATAGGATTCAACGTCAACACATAGTGCTTATGATTGACCGTGCGTTACAACCAGCACCAATTCGAGACGCTGAATCATTTTCGGATGTTCCTAAAAGTCATGTGAATTATGAACAAATTACACGACTACAACGAGCGGGTATCGTGGACGATTCAAATGGAGCGTTCCGACCAAACGCTTCTATAACACGTGCTGAAATGGCAAAAGTGATGGTGATCGCATTTGGCTTAACGCCAGATGGCAATAGTACATTCAAAGATGTTGCCCCGTCACACTGGGCGAGTGAATATATTGCCGCTTTAGCAGACCATAACATCGCACAAGGCGATGAAAACGGCAATTTTAGACCAAATGAAACCTTAACGCGTGCAGAATTTACGGCGATTATGTACCGAGCACTTGGTTTATAAGTCTTACCATATAGGGGATGTATCATAATTTCTGATACATCCCTTTTTTGTTTGAATAATAATCTAAAAAGTAGATCGTTTTCATATTTTTTATGCATAATGAGCATCGTTTATTGCTTTTTCTGCAAAGGTCATTGTATAATTCTTTTATCAGAAAATTCAATTAAATTTATTGTGGAGGTGTTTAAATGAACAAATTTTTTAACTCAAAATTTGAAACGTATCTAATGGATCAGGAATTGGAGCTAAATATCGAAGAGGAAAAAAATGAGGAGCAACTAACAATGGTACATTATGAAGAATATCCAGAAGGTTTTTTTACAAGTTTATAATATTTATTTGAGGGACTGTGCTAAAGGTAGAAATTACTTTTAACACAGTCCTTTGCTTTTATTACATAAAAGTTGGGAGTAGTATTTGTAGAAATATATACTCTTCGTGACCAACCTCTGTTGGTTTAGATGAATGCTTTGAAGATTTATCGGAACAATTATAAATTTTATCGGAATATTTTCTGGATTTATCGGAACAAACTTAGCTTTTATCAGAATAATTTCAGTCTTTATCAACTGAGGGCGACTACTCGGACGCCCTCAGCCAGAACGGAAAACTAAAGTTATTGTCCTCTTTTTTTTATGAATTCGTTTCATGTATAATGGGAAACAAAAATGCGTATAGAGGTGTGGTTATGTCAAAGGCAGTGTTAGAGGAAACGATTTACCAATGGTTTGAACATTTTCATAAATACCCAGAGGTCAGTTGGAAGGAATTCGAGACGACAAAAAAGATCGCGTCGATTTTAGATGAGTTAAGCGTATCCTATCGGTTGTTAGGAGATGTTCCAGGGCTAATTGCTGAAATTGGTACAGGTGATGAAATTGTCGCTGTACGTGCAGATATAGACGCATTATGGCAGGAAGTAGATGGGAAATGGCAAGCGAAC
This sequence comes from Lysinibacillus sp. NPDC093692, assembly GCF_050280125.1. Taxonomy (NCBI): domain Bacteria; kingdom Bacillati; phylum Bacillota; class Bacilli; order Caryophanales; family Bacillaceae; genus Lysinibacillus; species Lysinibacillus sp. NPDC093692. Next base: position 16,186 of record NZ_JBNNUW010000043.1, on the reverse strand, counting down.
CACTCATGTGGTCATGATGCCAATATAACGATGGTACTTGGTGCTTTATTACTGCTGAAAGATCGACCATTGCAACATCGTGTTCGTTTTATTTTCCAGCCTGCTGAAGAACTTGGGAATGGAGCTTGTGCTGCCTTTGAGCGAGGAGCGGTTGATAGTGTATCGCATTTATTTGGAGTTCATTTAAGACCAATTGAAGAGCTACCACTTGGCAAGGTATCGCCTGCGGTTCATCACGGGGCAGCCTATTTTTTAGAAGGAACAATTCGAGGCACAGACGCCCATGGTGCTAGACCTCACCAAGGGAAAAATGCAATTGATGTGATTATGGCCATACAACAAATGCTCAATAGCATACATTTATCACCTTTCGAGCCTCATTCTGCAAAGCTAACGAAGATTGTTGCGGATGGTGGTAGCACGAATATTATTCCAGGCACTGCGAGCTTCTCGATGGATATTCGAGCGCAACATAATAACCAACTAGAGTTACTTCGTAGTCGTATTGGATTTGGCTTAAAATCTATCCAACAGCAGTTTGAGATTGATATAGACTGGAAATGGATAGACTTTACACCTGGTGCTGAAGTTTCTTCAATTGCCGCACGTATGGCTAAAGACGCAATTATTGAAACACTTGGGGAAGAGCATCTAGCAGGGGAAATCACAACACCTGGAAGTGATGATTTCCATTTTTACACAGTGAAAAAACCTGAATTAAAAGCAACAATGGTTGGTATTGGGGCCAACTTATCGCCTGGATTGCATCATCCAAAAATGACTTTTGAAAGAAGTGCATTAATGGACGGTGCGAAAGTACTTGCTTGTGTGTTAGAAAAAAAACCTGAATACGAATAATGAATGTGAGAGGGAGCTATATCAAAATTCTTTTGATAGAGTTCCTTTTTATTTTCTTTTTTATCGAAATATATGAATATTCCGCATTGCCCTAAATAGCTATTTGAAAGCGTTTTATTGCGCAAAAATAGTCGGAATTGCTCGAGAAGCATAATTTTTTTGCGTTGACTTTTAATTTTTTGAATATTATGCTAAAAAACGTAAAAAATTATTTGCGTCTTTGACAACCAAGCTTGGCAACTGGTGCAAAAAAAGGGGATGGATTCATGAAAAAAGATATTAATGCTGGTTGGGCACTTCTGCCTTTTGTAATAATGATTATAGCTATGTTAATTACAGTAGTTGTGTTAGAGCAAAGTCCTCACGTACCACTTATTATCGGAACAACTGTAGCAGCAGTAGTTGCCAAAATGCATGGATTTAAATGGATGGAAATTGAGGAAATGATGTATAAGGGGATACGTCTAGCTTTACCTGCAATTGTAATTATTATTTTAGTAGGTTTGACAATCGGCGCATGGATTGGCGGCGGTGTCGTAGCGACAATGATTTATTTTGGTTTAAAATTAATTTCTCCAGCTTGGTTTTTAGTAACAATCATGCTGTTATGTTCAATCGTTTCATTGGCGATTGGTAGCTCATGGTCAACGATGGCTACAATCGGTGTTGCTGGAATGGGTATTGGTTTAAGTATGGGGATCCCTGCAGCAATGATTGCCGGAGCGGTTATTTCGGGTTCATATTTTGGTGATAAGATGTCACCATTATCGGATACTACTAACCTCGCAGCAGGTTTAACAGGTACCGACTTATTTGATCATATTAAGCACATGCTTTATACGACTATTCCAGCTTTAGTCATTGCAACCGTTGTATTTGGAATTATGGGAAGAAGCTTCGCGGATATTTCAATGCAATCAGAAAGCATTTTAACAACATTAAAAGTAATGGAGGAAAGCTTTGTTATTTCTCCTTGGTTATTGCTTGTACCAGTTGGTGTAATTGTATTAGTAGCGAAAAAAGTGCCTGCGATTCCAGCCTTAGTTGTCGGAATTATCTCAGGATTCTTACTACAAATCTTCGTACAAGGCGGTACACCTACAATGGCTGTACATGCTTTACAAGAAGGATTTGTTATTTCAACTGGCAATGAAATGGTGGACAACCTATTTAACCGTGGTGGCTTAGATTCGATGATGAATACGGTTTCAATGACGATTGTGGCTATGACATTCGGTGGGGTGTTGGAATATTCTGGCATGTTAAAAGCACTTATGGATGTCATTGTGAAATTTGCCAAATCTACAGGAAGCTTAGTTGCTTCAACGATTGCTGCATGTATTACAACAAATGCTACATGTTCTGAGCAGTATATTTCAATTGTTGTACCATCACGTATGTTTGCGAATGTGTATCGAGAGCGTGGCTTACATTCGAAAAACTTATCTCGCGCGTTAGAAGATGGGGGAACACTAACTTCTGTATTCTTCCCATGGAATACTTGTGGAGTCTTTATTTTAGCGACGTTAGGTGTAGGGGCAATGGAATACGCGCCATATGCAATTATTAACTTCCTAGTGCCTATTATTTCAATTTTTTATGCATATATCGGATTTGCGATTGTTAAGCTGACACCTGAAGAAATGGAAGCAGCAGAGAATCGCAAAAAAGAGGAAGAACTAAATGATTCTAATATGGTCATGGCTGACTAAATCTAGAAGGCTAAAAATCCTCTCTTTTCTGATAAGTCTCGCGGATGCAAAAGCATCTGCGAGAGTTTTTTATTTTCAATAGACTGCAAAGTTCAATTCGTAAATTGTACGTGGGCGACCTTGTTGGTGAGGCATTTCTTCACCAACTACTTTAGCATAGCTATTATCCACTAATTTTTTAATAATGCGCTCTGTTGTGCGGCGTGTAACTTGTAAGTATTCTGCAAGATTATGAGATGTAAATTGAGCTGTTTGGCGCTCCCGGCTAAAATGAATGATTTTAGAAATATTTAATGGACTTAAGCTTGTTTGCTTTGCCATTTGTAAAACGTATGGATCATCTGTTTTTAAAGCTAATCTTAGTTCTGATTTCGGGAATGGACCTAGCAAGTTTTTATGCTCATCGAGTATATAAATTTCACAGGGTTTAGCAAATGTTAATGCATTCTTGGCATTATGGTTAGCCTCAACTATAGAGTGACCATACCCAAATGCTAGCTTAAACGACTGATCGCTTTGTTGTAATAAATTCTGTAAGTTCTCTTTTTCGAGGGCCTTTTGCAAATGCCCAGCTGTCGTATATAGTTCAAAAGAATACGGTGAAATTTCTTTATAAGTTGAATGCGTAATTGCTGTGATTTGCGTGAGCATGTTATCGTCTATAGGTTTATTTTCAGAAGCCTCTAATAGTCCAACGGCAGCTTTCACAGATTCAGATTTTGTAAGAAGTGATTGAGATTTCGTCTCCTCTAGGCATTGGATAATGGAGTTAGTTGCATCTAACATGCGCATTGCGGGTATTTGAAGAACTTGTAATTCATCAAACACACTATGAATACTTGTTATGACAAAATCAATGCTGTTAGCCTCCCATAAAGCGATATGATGCTGCATTATAGATTGAGTAGGTTCAGTGATAGAAATAGCCTGTATATATGGTTTTGGACCAAAATACTCTATTTCTGTTAAAACATTTTCGACAATAGCTGGATTCATAACATCGATGGAAATTCTATTTAAAGGTACCGCATGATTCGCTACAAGCGATAATAAGGTTGTGGAAATTGCCGTCTCGTCTTGTTTTATATAATTCCAAGGTATTGGCATCTCTGATAGTGCGGACTGGGCATGTAAATAGGGCAACGTTCCGCCGAATAAAAGTGCATCACATGGCTTAATTTCCTTTAACAAAACGGGTGCCTCTGTAGGTTGCTTGTAAAGATAAAAATCTATTTGAATATTCTCTATGTTTTGTGCGATACTATTTATACGCTTCATAAATGCTTTAGAGCAGATAACCGCTATTTTAGTAGACATAGGCACGTTCCTTTTCTTCTATATTTTTTCGATAATTAGCGACGTATTAGCGACAACTATATTATACAGGAGACTGATAAAAATGAAAATCCAACAAGTAGAAATTTTTGCAATCCATTTACCACTTATTGATCCATTTATCATCAGTTATGCTACATATGATACGATGCCTTCTATTATTTTGAAGGTTACGACAGACACAGGTATTGTAGGCTACGGTGAAGCTGTGCCAGATGAACACGTAACAGGGGAGACGTGGGAGAGCACATACGCGCTATTAAAAAACCAGCTTGCTCCTGCAATCATTGGAGAAAATCCAATGGCCTTTGAAAAGCTTCACGATAAGATGAACAAAGTAGTGAAAGATGTCCCAGCAGCAAAAGCAGCGATTGACATTGCTTGTTTTGATATTGCAGGGAAAGTGTTGCAAGTTCCAGTGTACCAACTACTAGGTGGACGTTATCACGAGAAATTCCCGATTACCCATGTATTGAGTATTGGAACACCTGAGGCTATGGCAGAAGAGGCGGCTAATCGTGTAGAAATGGGCTATCAATCATTTAAAATGAAGGTAGGAACAGAGGTAACTCGTGATGTTGCTCGTATTAAAGCGGTGCGTGAACGCGTTGGTGAGGACATTGCTATTCGTGTAGATGTAAACCAAGGTTGGAGAAATGCGTCCACTACATTACAAGGTTTACGTGCATTGAAAGATCTGAATATCGATTGGTTAGAACAGCCAGTAGATAGTGAAGATATTGATGGAATGGTAGAGGTGAAGTCAAAATCTGATGTTCCATTAATGATTGATGAAGGACTTCGCGGTGTACGTGAAATGCGTGAAATTATCGCAAAGCGTGCTGCAGATAAAGTTAATATTAAATTAATGAAATGCGGTGGCATTTATCCTGCTATGAAACTAGCAGTTATGGCTGAAATGGCAGGCATTGAATGTCAAATCGGTTCAATGGTAGAATCATCCGTTGGTTCATCAGCTGGCTTCCACGTAGCATTCTCTAAAAAAATAATGACAAGTGTAGAATTAACAGGTCCATTAAAGTTCTCTAAGGATGTCGGAAACTTACACTATGATGTTCCATTTATCTGTTTAAATGAAAAACCAGGATTAGGTGTCGACGTAGATGAAGAGATCCTTAAAGAATTATGTAAGTTCTCAACAATTGTAACAGACTAAGGAGGCGGCGAAATGGAGAAAATTTATGAAGGTATGCTTGGGGAAACGCCGTTTTTTGTTACAACATTAAAACTTCAACATATGCAAGAAATTGAAAAATTGCAGCTTGAGGTTTATGAATCATTAGCAGACCAAAGTATATTACAGCCATTAAGCACGGAGGAATTTGACTATATTTTAAGCGGCAATGGCATGATGATAGGTGCTTACGTAGGGGAGGAGTTAATCGCCTTTCGTGCACTATTGAACCCACCTGTCGATGACGAGCACCTTGGCTATGACTGTGAGATTGGCGAGGATGAATTTCATAAAGTTTTATACCAAGAAATATCGAATGTCTCACCGACATATCGTGGCTACGGATTACAAAAAACATTAGCCCAAATTGTCATGAGTCATATTGATTTAGCGAAATATGATTATGTATGCTCAACGGTCAAGCCATATAATATCCCTAGCTTGAAAGATAAATTTTCTCAAGGGTTAGTCGTAAAGGGATTGAAAATTAAGTATGTAGATAAGCTGCGATATGTTTTCTATAAAGACTTGCGACAAGAGTTACCAACCTTTACAGAAAAGATGACGATTTCGATGGATGATACGGCTGGTCAGCAACAGCTTTTGAAACAGGGTTATACAGGTACTTCTATGTATGAGGATCAAGATGATTGGTTCGTCGTTTATGAAAAATAAATAATAGTAAAAAGCCTTACCTTATCGGCAAAAGAATAATATATAAATTAAGCTGTGAGTTGGCGCTTTTAGCGGGCTTGGCGTCAATCTTCTCATCACAAGTATGAGTGACCGGCTGATCCCAAATAGTATTATAGCCACGATTAAAAAACAATAAAGTTATTTAATTTTAAAGGCTCGAACAAACACAACCCCGTTCTGAATTAGGACGGGGTTAATTGATTAATTTTCGAGGTAGGGTATATAACTATACTACATTAAAGTAGTTTTTTTAGTTAATAGATTTAGAATTGATTATCTCTCCATCAGTTGTTTGGACCACTAACGGCTCAACAATTTTATTTAGACCTATCTCTATAAATGGGAGCCCCTCATTTGCATTTCCCTTATCGACAACTTTAACTGTGATTTCAGTGTTCCCTATGGTCTTTACATCTTTTACTTCCAGACGCTTTCCTTCATATTTCTCGCCTAATTGAATATGGATTTGTTTCATTCCTTCAGAAATCGTAGATACCTCGTAGTAGGAGGAAGTATCGTTACCAGCCTCTATAACACCTTCTTCATTGACCCAATAACCTTTATTTGAAGTAATCGTCCAACCAATAATAGCAAAAATAAGGACTGGGACTATCAATAAAATTGATTTATCCACTTTATTAAATTCAGACTGTTTTATACCTTTCATGAAAGGAAGTAATAACGTCCCGCCTAGGGCAGCTGTCAAAATGCCTACTCCAATAATTCCAAAACCCATCCCTTCAAAGCCTCCCACTTTGAATAATCCGTATAGGACAGTAAGCACAGCAATTAAAAATGTTACAATTGGAGCCAAGTAGAACTTTCCTGTTTTTTTCAAAGCTATTAAAGTAAAAAGGAAAATACTTGCCCCTAAAATGAAACCTACTAAAACTATCATTCCCATTTCGTTCACCCCATGTATTAATAGAAAATCGATATCAATGTGTCTAAAAAAAATATAATCCCTAAATCAAAAAGAATTGAGAATAAAACCCATCTTTTGGTAAAGAAGGTCATCGTGAATACTGCTAAAAAAATAGCTGCTGGGAAATAGAACAGGAAAGTGGCACTTTTGATATATTCAATGGCCGCATCAGCAGACAGTTCCCAGTTGTAAAAATGGAAAGAGGAATATAGGATATAAAATAAAATGAGCGCTCTAATGGAAATAAATAACCACTTAAGGCCATGATTAAACTGAACTAATTTCTTCAATGGCTTTATTTCTACTTCTTCACTCAATTCTAACATCGGATAATTTCCCTCAGCTAATTCATTAAATAATTGCTTACACTCATTGCAGTCTTGGATATGTTCCAAAACTACTTCTTTTGTCTCTTGTTCTAACTCATCAAATACAGAGATTAACTCCCGCGAAAGAATATGAATCTTTTGAGAATCCTCCATCTTTTTCACCTCTTTCTAGCCATCTGCTTTCTCATCCTAAATATTTTGGATTTTAATGTAGGGATAGGTATATTCAAAAGTGTACTTATTTCTTGGTAATCATAACCATAATGAAACTTTGCTAAAAAAATGGCCTTATCACTCGTCGATAAATAACCTAAAGTAGTAATAATTTGGGAATTTATAATTGCCTTTGATTCGGGTGTTTGATTATCAATTAATAAGTTTTCAATTACACTTTCATCATGAAACAGCTCGGGTTTTCTTTTTTTGTAATGATCGAGAAGTGTATTTTTAGCCACCTTTACTAACCAACTTTTCATAAAAGTAACTTCTTGAATTTTTAATGGATCTGTTAAGATTTTTGCAAATAACTCTTGGATGATGTCATCGGCTACGTCATAACTTTTAGTTAATCCAATTAAAAAATTCCGCAAATATGTGTAATGCTCCTCGTAAATCTCTTCGATCACCTCAAATGGATTTTGATTAATCATTTTGATCCTCCGTAAGATATCGCGCACTAAAGAGACGACTCAGATTGGGAAAAGTTTTAACTTTTTTTAGTAATAGTAAAAAAGTTAATATTAGCTACAAAAATAAAAAGAAGAATCCAGTTTGAATAAAAGATTGATCAAACTGGATTCTTTTTAATATGAGAGGTAAGGCTTTTTTATTTAATCGGACAAAAGCCACAAGCCATTAAACCAGGGATGTCTTTAGAAAAACAACATGATTTTCGTACTGGGACGTTCACTAAATTAGTGGGGCTTTGACCTCCTGTGTATTGGGCCCACCAAGATTTGTTGGAGAAACGAGCCCATGTTTTAGGGTCCTCTAAAGTTTCAATATCCTCCATTGCTTGATCAGCAAGACCAGGATTAGAAAGCAATATATGATAGTGCCAAAGTAAATATCCAAAGAAGTTTTCCCAAATAGTGAGAGGGGAAATAGATGTTACTTTACGAAGCTGCTGAACGATAACGTGCCCATCATATAGAATCTTCTCAATAACGGCTTGACGTTCTTCCTCCTCGACATAGCGCCAATCGTTTGGGTTAACAAACATTGCAACTGTAAAACTGTCGAATTCTTTTGCTGCATCAAAACGAAGCTCGATCGGTTTACCGTTCCAAACCTCATCATAGGCGGCGAGCATGTAAAGTTGCATAGCAAAAAACATACCGTAGCGGCGTGCAAAGTGAGAAATAGCGGCTGTTTCCGTTGCTGCATCTGTAATACCCATCATCAGGTTTAAAAAATCAGGATGGTAAAAGTCTTTATGTATATCAGCTAATGTAAATAATGTCCGCTTTGGTTCTGTCGTATAAATGCTATAGGAATTCAATTGTCGAACTTGATCCATCGTTAATGCTGGCATGGTCATCACCTTTTCTTTCAATCATCTGTTACGTTTATTATAAATTAATCATTTTTGCTTCACAAATGGATTGCAATATAGTAAAATGTATTAAACATATCTGAAAGGTAGGTTTTTAAATGTCACAGCCTCATGCAATTCCAAGGCCGCTCGTTCGACTCAATCAATGGACGATTCTTATAAGCGTCATTCTAACGTGGATATCAGGCATCTTTTGGATTTTAGCAATTCCATTAATAGCAAATTTACTTGGTGTATTATGCAATGTTAATCCTATTATTCGAGTAGGGAAGCTGTTTCTAAAAAAGACACCATCTACATATATACCAGAGGATGCGCAGCAGCAAAAGTTTAATTCCAGTATTGCTAGCTTATGTTTAGCAGGTGGATTTTTAGGTTACTGTCTTAAATGGCAGGTAGTTGGCTATATCTTTACGGGAATGGTTGCTGTAGCTTCATCGATAGCAATTGCAGGCTTTTGTATAGGTTGTTTCCTACATTTTCAGCTAAAGCAATGGCAATACCGTCGCTCGCTGAAGAAGGCATTGTGACATTAATTTCTTTTGGCGGAAGAAATTTTTAAAAAAACTTTAAGAAATTTTCAGATTTCTGTTGACTTTATAATTGATAATGATTATCATTATCGTATAAAGATTATTCCTCGTCTACAATACAGTGTAGAGAGGATGAACTTTAGCTGCTTTTCTCCAGAAGTTTGCTAGTTCATGATAAAGCGCTCCTAAAACCCCCCTCATTTTTTGGGAACGTAAAATCTCTCGACGACTCATTCCATTGTGACTGAGTCGTCTTTTTTTGATTGAAACCGTGATTGTTCCGATAAAACGAGATATTATTCCGATAAAAGCTGAAATTGTTCCGATAAAATGAGATTATGTTCTGATAAATCTTCAAAGTATTCCTTTAAAAATGAAATTATCCCCACCATAAAGTCGAGTTGATTTCCGTTCCGGCTGAGCGCTTTCCTGGGGGCGTCCGATGAGCCGCTTCGCTTCGCTCCAGGGTCTCATCTGTGACGCTGATCCCCGAGGAGTCGCCCAGTCGCCACTCCAATCAATGCTAATATATAGTGCGTACATTTAAAAACATTTAACTCCTTATAATTATAGCAAAAATTACAATTTAATATATAATATTCCTTAATAAAGAGGGGTGATTATTTCATGTTTTATATTAGAAACTTCGAAGGTGATAAATACGAGTTTGAGTTCTTTCTAGATATGTTATATGAGTCTATTCATATTGTTGAGAATAAACCATCAAAAGAAGTTTTGCTCAACGCGCCTGGCATAAGGAAATATCATGAAGGTTGGGGGAGAAAGGGAGATAAAGTATTGATTGCGGTTGATGCAGAAAATAAAACTGTTGGTGCGGTCTGGTATAGGTTGTTTAATAACAATAATAAAAGCTATGGTTATATCGATGGCAATACGCCTGAAATAGGAATGGCTGTTTTGAAAGAAGTAAGAGGGAGAGGAGTGGGAACTTTACTGATGCATAAAATAATACAAGCAAAGGATGAAGGATACAATACCATTTCACTTAGTGTAGACCTCGAAAATGACACGGCCATTAATATGTATCAAAAACTAGGCTTCAAAGATTATGAAATAGTAGGAACATCTAAAACAATGATATATAAGTGTCTCTAGAATAAAAAAAGTACATTACATTTAGTAATGTACTTTTTAAATTTCCAATCTTTCAGTAGAGCCACTGCTAGGAACAGCACTCTTTTTTCCTAGTATCATCGTATAGTAGCTATGTAATAGCATGCCAACAATGATGACACCTAGACCCGCGAGAGCAATTGGATTTGGGAATGCGATGCCGAGTAACAATACTTCACCAATAATGACAAAGAGTATTTCAGTTGATTGTGTTGCTTCGACTGCTGCAAGCTTGCCTTGATGATCGCGAACACGGTCAGTCGCAATGAAAAATAAAGTAGTGGCGATGACACCAGAGCTTATACCTACAAGTAATGATTGTATGACTTGGCTGCTTGAAGGGAGCCCGACCGTTGCCATTGCATAAATGGCTAGAATGATCCACGCGGGCATCGAGGCGATGGTCATCCCAAGAACTCGTTGATATGTATCGATGCGTCCACCACAGATTTCCATCATTTTGCGGTTACCAAGAGGGTACGCAAAAGCAGCGATGACAACAGGTAAAATGCCAAGCATTAAACTTTTAAATGGAACAGATTGTGCCTGTGGTACTTGGATAAGTAAAATGCCGACTAAAATGACACATGAAATTAGTAATGAAGTAAGTGGTATTTTTTGACGTACTGTTTTCCCGGCTACTACTGAAACAAATAGGGGAGCGAGTAATACGCCGGCGACAATTGTAAATTGCCACGTTCCGGAAACGAGCCATCCTGGACCGAATGCTGCTGCAAATGTCAGTGGGGCATAGAACAATACGAACCCAATAAAGCTCCAAAGAAGCCAACCTACAGGCTGTGCTTTCATTTCACCTGATAGTTGGGAAAAGCCTTTTCGGTAGAAGACGATTGCAAGTAAAAACGGTAGCATAAAGAAATAGCGTAGGGATGCGCTCCATAGCCAGCTACCTCCCTGCATTTCCATTGCATGATTCAATATAAATGTAACAGCAAAAAAAAGAGAGGCAAAAATGCCTAATGCAATTTCTTTCATTACAGTCACCTCAAAGTCCTTTATTTAATTTGAAAATTCAGTCATCTGTTTATAGAAAATAGGAAGAAGGGGGTGAACCCTTCTTCATTACTATTTTCCTTGTTGTTCAAAGAGCTGTACGATTTCAATAATAACTTGTGTTGCTTTTTCCATTGTTTCCGCAGATACATATTCGAATTTACCGTGCATATTTTCGCCGCCTGCAAAAATGTTTGGTGTTGGTAAGCCCATGTAAGAAAGCTGTGAACCATCAGTACCGCCGCGGATTGGTAATGTAATCGGAGTAATATCTAACTTTTCCATTGCTATGCGTGCAACGTCAACAATTTCTTTTACAGGTTCAATTTTTTCACCCATATTATAATATTGATCTTCTATTGTAATGTTTAAAGCATCCTCGCCATATTGAGCTTTAATTTTTGCTGCAGCCTCAAGCATTAATTGTTTTTTCGCCTCGAACTTTTGACGGTCATGATCGCGGACGATATAAGAAAGCTCAGTATGTTCAATCGCACCGTTAAAGCCCATTAAGTGAATAAAGCCCTCATAGCCGTCCGTTTTTTCTGGTACGGCATCAGTAGGCATTTCATGTTGGAAGGCGATCGCCATTGTGATAGCATTGACCATTTTATATTTCGCAGAACCAGGGTGTACACTCGTACCTTTTGTCACAACCTTTACACCTGCTGCGTTAAAGCTTTCGTATTGTAGCTCGCCAAGTGGTCCGCCATCCATCGTATAAGCATAGTCTGCTCCAAAGGCAGCCACATCAAATTTATGAGGGCCGCGACCAATTTCTTCATCAGGCGTAAACGCTACACATAATTTACCATGTTTAATAGAAGGATTTTTTATTAGGTACTCCATGGCAGTCATAATTTCTGCGATACCAGCTTTATCGTCAGCGCCTAATAATGTCGTACCATCCGTTGTAATTAACGTTTGACCTATATAATTTTTAAGCTCTGGGAAATCTGCTGGCGACATCGCTAGATTTTCATTTAGTTGGATCGTTCCACCATCATAATTGTTAATGCGCTGTGGATTAACGTTTGTGCCAGTGAAATCTGTTGTAGTGTCCACATGTGCTAGAAAACCAATAGTAGGCACATTTTTATCTGTATTTGCTTCGAGTGTCGCAAATAAATAACCATTTTCATCTAATGTAATATCAGTTAAGCCTATTGCAGCTAGTTCATCTTTTAGTACATGCAATAAGTCAAATTGCTTTTGTGTTGAAGGAGTTGTTTCGCTTGTGAAATCAGATTGTGTATCAATTTTTGCATAACGAATTAAACGCTCAATTACTTGTTCTTTCATAAGTATGGCCTCCTAGTGTGTATGTTTAACTTCTTTCAGCGGGTGTTCAAACATCCGCTAGCCTCTGGTAAATGTCACGGAATTATACCAAGGCATAATTGATATTATTGTAACACTTTACTTCGGATTTCGGAATATTGAAGGATGCTTAACGCAATTAGTATTTGGGCACCGTAATAGGTCAACATAATTACCTCGTGTGAAAATGGTAAGGGCATAACAAACTTGTTAATAGCTAAATAGGAATCTGATGAGATAAATAGTAGAGCCCCAATCGTTGCAAATTTAGAACCTGTTCGAATCGCAGTCCAACCCATCGTTAATATGACCGAAATATAGGCAATGACCGCGATACCAAGCACGACTTCTCCTGATGAAAACACTGTACCTGCAATCCACACAGCCATACTTACCCCATAAACGAGTAAAACAATCTTCGCCCAGTTAGGTACTTGTCGTTCATTAGTAGATAAGAAGGCGAAAATATAAAAAATATGCCCGATTAAGAAGCTTGATAGCCCAATAAGAAACCACTGTAGCGTATAATCACCGACCATACAAAATACGAGTCCGATAATAATCAGTAATTGATACTTTTTAATACCTAAATTTTTTGGTAAAGCGGCTAAAATAATGATTAACAGCATTGGTATGACTTTAAAGATAAGTATCAAGCTTTCTGTAATATGGGAAAAGAAAAAAATATAATAAAGACCAAACAAAGTAATACATGTTAATAAAATTTTTTTAGACAAATTTCTCATCTCCTTTTCTTTGAAATTCTTTATCTATGTCAGAATTTCCTTTATTCTTTTGTAAAGGAAATCTACAAAGGGGTTTCTATACTCATCGTATGAATGAAACTTTTTTAGTATGTAGCCGTAAATAAGTGGACAGTAGATAAGAGAGGGTGAACGAAATGACCAAGCTATTAATAGCTTCGGCAGTCATTGGATTAATCGCGAGTGTTTTATTAACACCGCTTATAACGAAAAAACGAGAAGACGGATCTAAAAAGGTAATTGGATACTTCTTTATAGGTGTATTTGTGCTAGGATTTTTAGCTACTAGCATAACAGTTTATGTGACAAAAATGGATGTAAACTGGCTTGCTTTTTGGCCCGCTATTATATTATTAACATTAGGCGGCGCACTTCTTGCAAGTGGTACTGAAAGAAAAATAAAGGGTGTTTTATTTTTAGCTAGTTTAGTAGTTGCGGTGTTTGTATTATCAGCACCTTTATGGAACGCGAATGAAAAATTTAAATCAGCTGAAATGAAGGAAAAGGTTGAAATAAAACCATTCGATGAAACACAAACCCCAGCTAGTGTGCCTCCTAAATTTGCACGTAATAAGATGAAAAAAGCGTTCGGGCAAGTACCGAATACGAGTTATTACGAGTTAGGGCGCTTGCAAATTCAAAAAGTGAATGGCGAGTATGTTTATATAGCACCAGTTGAGTTTTCTGGTTTCTTTAAATGGTTTAATGGAGGAACGACTCCTGGTTACTTTATAATGAGTGCAACGGATTCAGCGGATAATCCTAAATTTGTTGAGCAGGAAATGAAGTATGTACCGTCTGCTTATTTAAACTCAAATTTAGAGCGTCATATACGTTTACAACATCCATTCCTTATTTTTAGCGGGGATGTTCAACTTGAAATAGATGATGAAGGTAAACCATACTACATCCGTTCATATGGTGAATTTATTTCAGCACGTAATGGCTTTGATGTAAAAGGGATCGTGCTTGTAGATGCGCTATCAGGAAAGTCGGAAGTGATCAAGCTGGAGGATGTCCCAGAATTTATTGATGGAGCGGTTTCTCCAGAGACAGTAAGTTTACAAAATAGTTATTTCGGTAACTATGTACACGGATTTTGGAATAGTAAGTTTGGTAAGAAAGATGTGAAACTTCCTTCAGATGAGGGAACAGAGGCAAATGTTAGCCCAATTTTTGATGAGAAGGGCGATATGTATTATTTCACAGACTTTACGAGCCCTAAAGAAGGTGTCGATTCAATGCTTGGCTATTCGTTAACAAATGCCCGAACAGGTCAAGCAACTTATTACACTGGAAATTTAGACGCTTCTTATATGGATTCACAAGGTAACTTGCAAATTATTGAGAAGAAATTTATAGAGAAGAAATGGTCTGGAGAAATGCCAGTGTTGTATAACTTTTACGGTGAGGCTAGCTGGCTAACTGCGGTGCTTGATTCAAATGGTTTCTTACAAAATTATTTCATTGTATCTGCGGCAAATCCTGAAATTTCCGTTTATGCGCCGACTCCTAAAGAGGCTTTGAAATTATATAAGACAGCCTTAAGTCGTGGAGGAAGTACAGTAGAAGGAAGTTCAAAGGCTGAAGAGAAAAATGTAAGTGGAAAGGTGCTTCGCGTCTACAAGGAACGTCTTGGTGACTATACAGTTGTATCATTATTACTTAATAATGGAGAAAACTATTTGGTAAGCTCGGAAACAGAACCACTTGCGATTTATTTACAAGAAGGTGATGGTGTCATTCTCACTTATGGTGATACAGGAGAGCAGTTCTTACCAGTTCGATCAATGATTATTAAAGGTTTAATAGACGAAAATAAATAAAATAAAAGACGATCTAGTAGTAATGCGCTACGAAGATCGTCTTTTTATGTTGGTTGAGATTCCATATAATGAAGCATCTTTTCCTGGTGATTTGTATAAAGTGCTTTGGCATGATCGTTTAACGCAAATATTTCATGAATATACCCTTGGAGTAATTTATGTTCATATTCAAAAGTATACGAATCTTCGTTTTCTACTATATACGTTAATAAAAGTGTATGTAACACAACGACTTCTAAATTTTGTGTATTTGTAATGAATTTCAAGTTGATGATGGTTGTATGGGAAACGAATTGATTGACATAATCAATAGCATGCTTATAAACTGCTAAATCGATATGTAGTTCAAGTCGTTTTCTTAATAATGTACAATTATTATTTAAGTCTTGGATTTTTAAAAACAAACCTCTAACACTTCGCTTATGTTGTTGTTCTAATGTACGAGCAAGATCTTTGTTCATATAGGACATTTTTACATAACTCCTTTTCGCATAGTGGTCATCTATTAGTATTAATGGAATTACATCAAAAGGAAAGAGTCTTTTTGTTTAATTTATACTTACATTTAACTTCTCTTTTAAAAAAGTCGTTCACTTATAATCGTGAAAAGACAATGTACTTCTCATTTAATCACCTTTCAATAAGTGTGATTTAGTTGGAACGCTTAAGAATTAAACTGAATTAAATCAATTATTATATAGGAAGCTTTTCAATGAAATGAAAAAGTATAAAATTTTATCAGAAAAAGTGTTGACCTTTTTGAATTATGGGTGTAATATTATAAAAGTCGTTAAGATAACTACTGAAAACAACATCTACATTAAATAAATTAGTTGTTGACATCGAGTTTACGACATGATATTATATAAAAGTTGCTACTGAGAAAACAGCAACAAAATGAACCTTGAAAACTGAACAAGCAAAACGTAATCAATAAAGTTTTCAGTAGCTAACCTTTAGTTAGTGAACGAAACAAAATTTTGGACATCA
>NZ_JBNNUW010000042.1:0-20095 GCF_050280125.1 Lysinibacillus sp. NPDC093692 | reverse complement strand
GGTATACCCAAGTCTGGCTGAAGGGATCGGTCTTGAAAACCGACAGGCGGGTAACACCGCGCGGGGGTTCGAATCCCTCTACCTCCTCCAGTTTTTTTATAAATGGCGCTTGAAAAACTCGAAAAGAATATTTTGTTAACGCGGGGTGGAGCAGTGGTAGCTCGTCGGGCTCATAACCCGAAGGTCGTTGGTTCAAATCCGGCCCCCGCAACCAAATGGTCCCGTGGTGTAGCGGTTAACATGCCTGCCTGTCACGCAGGAGATCGCCGGTTCGATCCCGGTCGGGACCGCCATTTTTTTTAAAAATATGGGTCAGTAGCTCAGTTGGTAGAGCATTAGATTGAAGCTCTAAGTGTCGGCGGTTCGATTCCGTCCTGACCCACCATATGCGGGTGTAGTTTAATGGTAAAACCTCAGCCTTCCAAGCTGATGTCGTGAGTTCGATTCTCATCACCCGCTCCAATCTAAGGGCCTATAGCTCAGCTGGTTAGAGCGCACGCCTGATAAGCGTGAGGTCGATGGTTCGAGTCCATTTAGGCCCACCATTATTCCGAAGTAGCTCAGTTGGTAGTAGCACCTGACTGTTAATCAGGTTGTCGCAGGTTCGAGTCCTGCCTTCGGAGCCATTGTTTGGGGAAGTACTCAAGAGGCTGAAGAGGCGCCCCTGCTAAGGGTGTAGGTCGGGTAACCGGCGCGAGGGTTCAAATCCCTCCTTCTCCGCCATTGGCCCGTTGGTCAAGTGGTTAAGACACCGCCCTTTCACGGCGGTAACACGGGTTCGAATCCCGTACGGGTCATACTGAAATACAGTAGATGTAATTTACATCTACTGTATTTTTTTGTATTTCCAAATGGTCCAAAGGTGGCGAATGTAATACTATTTGTCTTTAAGATACACTATAAAAATAGCATGTTACTTTTCATGTCTTTTTATTGCTAGTACCCTAATGGGATATAAAAGGTGTTTTGTGCACGTACTTTTCATTATCAATATGATCAATGATAAAAGTGGCTATATCTTGATTCGTAATTTTTGTACCAGGCATATCAGTAAGATTTTCCTTTATCTGATTGGATGTTAAGCTATCTTTTACAAACGGTAATCTAAGTAGTGTCCATTTGATCTGTTTACTATTTAATAAAAGTTCCCATTCCAATTTTTTATCCTTCATCATTTTCGGAAAGAGAACTTCAAACATCTTTGCTCCAAAACGATTCATCATGCTTTTTTTGTCCTCTTTAATCGTTAGAGAACCACCGGAAACACCTATATATCGACTAATGTTTAAATCTTTCATCACATTAAAAATAGTAGCTGTAACTTTACTATAAATAGGTTCCTCTTTAGGTGGTTGACCAAATGTATTAATAACAACTTGACAATCTTTAAGTAGTTCTCGAATGCTTTCTATCTCTTGAACCTGTCCTTTCACTATTTCAATTTTATCATTTTTATATAGTACCTTATCCGGATTTCTAACAAGCATCCGAACATGATATCCTTTTTCTATTGCACGAGCTGCTATATGCCTTCCTACTTTCCCTGTTCCTCCAATTATCGCTATTCTACTAGTACTATCCATTTTATACCTCCAATTGAATATGCTAGTACATATACGATGAATCTCATTAATAAGTTTCGAATTTTTCTTTTTCTATGTAAGCTGCTTTCCAAAAGATTGTTGCTGTTAAAACAAAAAGGCAGATTTAATCTACAAAATGTGTAGAAAAAAATCCGCCTTTTTTTAAAACTAAAGCCCCGTTTTAGGAAAAATAGCAATGCTTATTAAACAATCGTGCCTTTTTGTGGAATACTTGAATACGAAATAATCTTGAAAAATACTTAGTTAAGTCTACATCACTACAATAATTTCTTTAATAACTTATAGTAATGTATATGTAGCTCTGAAGGAGCTTAATCCTCTTCCTCTTGAGCTAAAGATGCTGCGATATCATCACGTACATCAGACAGTTTCTTCTTATCACCATTTGGATACACTATACTCCACAATGCATAGCCATTGTAACGCTCTGTGTAATTTTCACCTTTAACGGAATTTACTGCGGAAATGGCAGCGGCTGAAGGACTACTATATTCTTTTCCTTCAAAAAGGACCTTGCCACTTGTTAGGTCGATTTCTGCCTCTCTTACGGCACCTCCATAAGTAGCTTCTAGATTTCTTTCGTCTTCATTTAGTCGTGAATACAACTCTTTCCAAGAGATATTTGATTGACGAATCGGAGAAGACGTTTTGGCCGTCCTTTTTTCAGGTGTCTCATTTTTAACCGCATCGAATATCTCATCTAATACATCTTTATACTTATCATATATTGCTACACACAACTCATCATTTACTCTTGCCATCGGCTTATTCACTCCTTTATAGACCATACGAAGATTATGTATATACTCCTCTAAAATATTTTTATTTGCCGTTGTAATTTTCGGGTGATTCAAGCAAGGCACTATGACAAAATCATATAACCCTTGATAATCAATTTGAATAAACTCGGGACATTTTGGTTTTACCGTGGCATCTGGAGACAAAAAGACCTTTAATTCATATGTATACGAGTCATCCAATTGTTTTAAGATTTTCGTATAGGTTTCGGTCTGGTCTTTGTTTTCTCTTGCCAACACCTTATTCTCCACAATGATTTTTACCAGATCGTTCGTCAAATACAAATCAAATCGAGCCCGTAATTCCTGGTTTGTCTCGGGATCGACCGCAGACTCCGATACCTCAGTTGCCACTTTCATTTCCTCTAGTTGGAGTGAGTCCGATTCGATTAAATCAAAATCAATAACAGTTTTCGCATTTGATACATTCTCCTCGCAAATATAGTAGAGAAAACGCTTCAGCGGGAACGTCCCTAAATTTAACGAAGACGTTGGTGAAAGCAACCAACTGATAAAAGAACTATGCATCGTTTCGCGGTGTCCAAAACCCAATAATTGAAACAAGCTTTGTTTTTCAAAAGATTCTTGTAAACGCAAGAAATCAGAATCACTAATTAACTGATTCAGCTTGGTTTTCAACTCTTTCTCATTTCTTATCATATTCTAACCTCTCAAACTCAGTAGATTTAAAGTATCGAAAACTATTATAGCAATAATCTTTTCGAAAACAGCCTTGTAGTATTTTTTTGTAGTGCTATAAGCTAAGATAAATATAGAAACAAAAGTAGGGGGATGAAGATGGAAAAATTATTATGGACAGACAACCAACAATATTTGATGCAGAAGAACGTAGAACAAGTAGTACCTTTTCTACATCATTTTTCACCAGAACAAGTAAACCGTGTTGGTAGATTTCAACGTACATATGAGAAATTTGAAAGCACACCATTACGAAGCTTAAATGCTTTTGCATCACTAGTTGGCGTACAAAGTGTTTTTGTAAAAGATGAATCATATCGATTTGACTTAAATGCATTCAAAGTATTGGGTAGTGTTTATGCAATTGGGCAGTACGTTGCCAAAAAGTTAGATAGGAATATTGATGAGCTATCGTTTGAGCAGCTTAAATCACCAGAAATAAAGGAGCAGCTAGGGGACTTAACATTTATTTCAACGACAGATGGCAATCATGGTCGTGGAGTAGCTTGGGCTGCTAGAGAGCTTGGTTTGAAAGCACGCATTTATATGCCAGCAGGTAGTGCTGAGGAGCGCCTCCAAAATATTAAAAATGAAGGTGCATATGCTGAAATAACGACAATGAATTATGATGATACAGTTCGTTATACATCACAACTAGCAACAGACAATGGCTGGGTCGTTATTCAGGATACGATGTGGGAAGGCTATGAGGAAATCCCGTTATGGATTATGCAAGGCTATACAACACTAATAAAAGAAGTCGCCCTGCAGTTGGAAAAAGCACCTACCCATGTATTTTTACAAGCTGGGGTTGGATCTTTTGCAGGTGCGGTTGTAGCTTTCTTACAACAATACTATGAGCAAGAGATTACATTTGTCTTAGTTGAGCCTTTTGTAGCGAATTGCTATTATGAAAGCTTTAAAGCAGGAGCTGAGCAGTTTGTAACGGTTGGTGGAGAGATGCAAACCATTATGGCAGGTCTTGCATGTGGTGAGCCGAATCCACAAGCTTGGGATTTATTAAAGACTTATACGAAGGTGAGTATATGCTGTGATGAGGAAATTGCCGCTACAGGTATGCGCATTCTTGGAAATCCACTAGCAACAGATGCACGAATTATTGCTGGAGAATCGGGAGCTGCCCCGGTTGGATGTTTTTATGAGTTGATGATGAATGAGAAATATATAGAACTGAAAGATACATTACAAATAGATGAAAATTCTCGTATATTGTTTATTAACACTGAAGGTGACACAGATGTAGAGAACTATAGAAATATTATGTGGCATGGGAAATATGCAAACATTTAATTGAAGGAAGGAGCAAACTAGTGATAGTTTGCTTTTTTCATTCACATGTATTGAAGGTTGAAATTTGAATGACTTATACAATTAATTCAACGTTATGGTAACGAGCAAATTTTTTTATTTTTTTTCTTGACCTTAACGTTGCGTAAAGATTTACAGTAGTAGTAGAGGGGGTGAACAGTGTGGAATTTACGATTCAAGAGCTTGCTCAATTATCCGGAGTTAGCACAAGAACACTACGCTATTACGATGAAATTGGATTACTGAAGCCAGCAAGAACCAATGAGGTGGGCTATCGATTTTACGGACAGTTTGAAGTTGATATGCTCCAGCAAATTTTATTTTATAGAGCATTAGATATGAAGTTAGCAACCATTAAGGAAATTATTCAATCGCCAGGATTTGAACATACAGAGGCACTCAAAACCCATCGTACGGCTTTACTGAAACGCAAGGAACAGTTGGATAAGATATTACAAACAGTGGAAAAAACCATTCAATCTATAGAGGAGGAACAACCAATGACAAATGAAGAGAAATTTAATGGATTTAAAGAGAAGCTAATCGAGGAAAATGAAAAGCAATATGGGCAAGAAGTTCGTGCAAAATATGGTGACAAAACGGTTGATGCATCGAATGCGAAACTAATGAATATGACCGAGGAACAGTATGAGGCTATGCAGCAGTTAGAACAGCAATTATTTGCTCGTTTAAAAGAAGCGATGGCAATCGGCGATACAAACAATGATGTGGCAATGGAAGTAGCAGAGCTTCATAAACGTTGGCTTAGATTTTCGTGGTCACAATATTCTAAGGAAGCACATGCAGGTATAGCACAGATGTATGTAGCGGATGAACGCTTTTCAGCTTATTACGATGAACGTGTTGCTAAAGGAGCAGCGCAATTTTTACATGATGCCATCCACAATTTCACTTTAACGTAATTATAGCAGCAGTTTCGCTTTCGCTACAAAAAACATTTACTAAATGAAAATAATTATACAAAAAATAAGTGATTCCTTCTTATGCTTTCATGTTTTAGAAATTTTAATTTAGGAAAAAATGAAGGCATGAGGAGGAGATTTTTTTGAACCCACAAGTAATGGAAAAATTGAAAAAGCAATTAGAGCAGGAGCTACAGGAAATAGAACAGCAACTGGAGGAATCAGAGCGTCCACAAGCGACAGAGCTATCTAATTATGATAATCATCCAGCTGACAATGCAAGTGATTTAACGGATCAGTTAACGGAAATGGCGATTGATGAGCACCGTGGTGACGATGCTGAAGAAATAAAGGCTGCACTACAAGCGATGGAGGACGGTACATATGGTAAATGTGCTGTATGTGGTGAAGAGATTCCGATTGGTCGCCTAGAAGCTATGCCGAAAGCATTGACATGTGTTGAACATGCGGAGCACAAAGAAGATAATTTAAGGCCAGTAGAGGAAGATGTATTGACTTCTACCCCAAAATCGGATGATTTCATAGAACTTGAGGAATTTGGCTCTTCCGATACACCACAAGATAAAAGTTAGTAAGCATTTTCACTCTCAGGCAGTATAATAGCAGTATGGGGTGAGAATATGGATATAATTGATTTACACTGTGATGCTCTATTGAAATTAACAACTTTAGAAGCGGCAAAATTTGAAGATGATGTACGTTTGCATGCCAATAGAGAGAGATTACATTTAGGGCGGGTTAAGGCACAAGTATTTGCTATTTTTATAAACCCTAACATTCCGCAAAGCATGCAATTCTTAGAGGCGGTGCGGCAAATTGAAGCCTTCCATACACATGTAATACAAACTGAGGGCATGGTGCATATTACGGATTGGTCCCAATTAGATAATTTAGCTCCGCATGAAGTTGGAGCCATTTTAAGCTTAGAGGGCTGTGGTCCAATCGGTGAAGATTTAGCAAAGCTTTCTGCCATATTAGATGCAGGTGTAAAGCTTGTTGGTCTAACGTGGAATGAAGAAAATGCTGTAGCTCACGGTGCTGAACAGGGTGCAAGCCTTGGTTTAAAATCATTTGGTAAAGAAGTTATAAACTTGCTAAATGAGAGAGACATTATTATCGATGTCTCACATTTAAATGAACAGAGCTTTTGGGATGTCTTGCCACTAGCGAAGCACCTAATTGCTAGTCATAGTAATGCACGTGCAATTTGTGATCATCCTAGAAATTTATCGGATGCTCAGGCGAAAGCACTTGTCGAGCATGGTGGTCATATACATGTCGTGTACTACCCGAATTTTATCCGAGACAATGCTATGATAGATGATTTAGTAGCACATGTGAAGCATCTAGCGAATATAGTAGGGGTAGAGCACCTTGGACTAGGTTCAGACTTCGATGGTATAGATGTTACTGTCAAAGGATTAGCGCACGCAGGAGAGGCGCAAAATTTGTTAGAGGCATTACGTGAACATTTTTCAATCGAAGAAGTTTGCGGTATTGCAAGTAATAATTTTCGACGCTATGTAAAAGATGCAGCAACCTTTTAAGGCTGCTGCATCTTTAATGATGGATCATCTTAATAAAAGAAATATTGAATTAATAAACCGATTCCTAAGAGGAAGCCGAAGAATGTATTTGTTTGCGCTGTAAATTTCATCGCAGGCATCACTTCTTTAGCTTCTTTTTTATCGCGGAAAATTTGAATCGCACGAAGTGGTTTTGGAACACTTAAGAAAATGATTAGAGCCCAAAAGGTAATACCGTCAATTGCTACAAGAGCGATTACCCATAAGTACGAAATGATAAAAAAGCCAGATAGGACAGAAATGGCATTGTCTCGGCCTACTAAAATAGCAAGCGTTTTTCGACCACCTTCTGTATCGCCAACGATATCACGAATATTGTTGGACAGCATGATCGCCCCAACTAAAATCATACTAGGTACTGAAAGTAAAACAGCATCAAAAGTTACTGTAAGTGTTTGAATATAAAAGGCGATTAAGACAATACCCATTCCCATAACAGCGCCAGATACAAGTTCTCCGAATGGTGAATAGGCTATAGGGTAAGGTCCTCCAGTATATAAAAAACCGATCAGCATACAAACAAGCCCTACGGCAGCAAGCCACCAAGAGGTAGAGGCACATATGTAAATGCCAAGCAGCATAGCGATTGCATAAAAGCTTAAGGCAATCATCATAATAGTTTTTGGTTGAACACCGTGACGTACAATCGTTCCACCGATACCGACAGAATTTTCATTGTCTAGTCCTAATTTGTAATCGTAATATTCATTGAACATATTTGTTGCTGCTTGTATAAGCATACTTGCAATGAGCATAGCAAAAAATAGTCCATAATCGATTGTTTGTTTTTCAATTGCTAAGGCAATCGATGTTCCTAAAAATACTGGAACGAATGAAGCGGTTAAAGTATGTGGACGTGTTAAATGCCACCAAACTTTAAAACCCCTATCAGCTTCAATGACTTTGGTCATAAGGTCTTTCTCTCCTTCAAATGTTGTAGACTATTCTTATTTTATACGAAGAATGAGAAATTGGATAGGTTCACAGCTTATTACATACAGTTCAGATAAAAAAAATGATACAATAGAACATGCATTTATGAACTGAAAACAATAATTAAGATAATAGCAACAGTACAAGGAATAGGCTAGCAAAATAAAATGACAGCTATTTTAACAAAAGAAATATGATGTGGTAAAAGTACAAACGCTCACTTTATTATGCAAAGGTTTGTTCAATTTGTGTTATAGAAAAGCCAAAGCAGTTAAAATTTATATTGAAAGTTAGAACGAGTACAAAACATACCGTGCGTCATTCATTATGTACATTGCAACAACGGAGGTAATTTTCATGCAACAGAAGTGGTACCAAGCCACAGAAGTAGAAGTGGACTCTTTGGGCCAAAGCCTTCATTTTTATATGGAAACAATTGAAGTAAGTCGCTTATCGGCGCTCGCATTTTATGCGGCGGGTGAGGAGCATTATAAAGGTGAACGATTTTATTGGCAAAATAGAGAAAAAACAATGACTTTAGTAGGGCTAGGACATGCCTATACGATTCAAAATAACGCCAAAAATGATCGCTACGATGCAATAGAAGCTGAATGGAAAAGCTTAACGAAAAACTGTGTTAAGGGACAAAGTGAACTACAGCCAATTTTATTTGGCGGATTTACATTCGATCCACAAAACAATGTTGCTGGGGAGTGGACAGACTTTCCAGAGGCTTTTTTTGCGCTCGCAACTTATCAGCTTGTCATACGTGATGACAAAGCGTTTGTAAGTATTCATCTTATATCAAAAGATGGGCAAGCAGAGTCTCAGTTTGACGCGTTACGTAAAGAGCGAGATCATTTAATTCATGCTGCGCAGGTAAAAGAAGTAAAAACGTATTCAAAGCCTGAAATCACAAGCTATTTTGAGCCATATAAGGAACCATATTTAGCGTCGATTGACCAAGTAACAGCATTGATTAAGCAAAAGAAGGCAGATAAAGTTGTTATTGCACGCTCGCTAGCATTGCAATTTAAAGAAGAAGTTTCTTCACCACAGGTACTATCACAAATTATTCATGAGCAGCCAGAGAGCTATTTATTTGGTTTAGAGCGTCAAGAATTATTGTTCTTTGGTGCGTCCCCTGAACGTCTTGTAAAAGTAGAAAAGGGCCGCGCCTTTTCATCTTGTGTGGCAGGTTCTATTAAACGTGGTAAGACAGCAGAGGAAGATGAAGCTTATGGACAAAGCTTATTAAATGATTCGAAAAACGGTGGCGAGCATCAATATGTTGTCGATATGATTGCGGAAACTTTCCGTAAAAATTGTGTCGAGATGAAAGTACCAGATAGCCCTCGCTTACTAAAGATTAGAGATATACAACATTTATATACACCTGTTGAAGGTCAGTTGAATAATGAGGCAACTATATTACAACTGACAAAGTCTTTGCATCCAACGCCAGCTTTAGGCGGTGTGCCAAGAAAAGAGGCAATGGCAGCTATACGTAAGTATGAGCCGATGAATCGTGGACTTTACGCCGCACCAATTGGCTGGGTAGATGCTGAAGGCAATGGGGAATTTGCAGTGGCCATTCGTTCGGCTGCTTTACTTAAGGATAAGGCTTATTTATATGCTGGTGGCGGTATAGTAGCAGATTCAGAGCCACAATCTGAATATGAGGAAACATTAGTGAAATTCCGTCCAATGCTTCGCGCGCTAGGAGGACAATTACATGAGTGAACGAGAAATGTTAACGGATTATGTTTATAAAATGGTAGCGTCACTAGTGCAAGCTGGCGTTGAAAACGTTGTAGTCAGCCCTGGTTCACGTTCTACACCTTTAGCTTATGCATTTGCTTCAACGAAACAGCTCCATATGTATCGTCAGGTTGATGAGCGATCTGCTGCCTTTTTTGCGTTAGGAATTGCAAAGGCTACAGCAAAACCTGTTGTTCTTTTATGCACATCGGGAACAGCTGCGGCAAACTATTTTCCTGCCATTGTTGAAGCAAGTTATGCCCGTGTACCATTAATTGTAATCACAGCTGATCGTCCACATGAATTGCGAGAGGTAGGTGCACCACAGGCTATCAATCAGCCGAATTTATATGGTTCCCATGTCAAGTGGAGCGTGGATTTCCCGTTGGCAGATGATGCAGCACCAACATTGCCGTTTATCGAGCGCCATATCGCACGTGCGGTAGCGATTGCAATGAGCGCCCCATTTGGACCAGTGCATATTAATGTACCGTTTAGAGAACCTTTGTTGATTGATTTTCGAGAGGAACTTCCAGAAGCGACATTTAAGCACAGTAGTATGGGTCAGTTAATACCTTCCATGGCGACTCAACAAGAGTTATCGGAGATTATACGTGCAACTAAAAGAGGCTTTGTTATTATTGGTGAGCTAGCACTTGGTACAGATTTAACAAAGATGTGGGAGTTTGTTCGTCAATTAAAATGGCCGGTCATTGTCGAGAGTTTATCTAATATGCGCTCGTCTGTCCCAGAGGATTGTCTACCATATATGATCACAACGTACGATGCAATTATGAAAAGCGAAGATTTTAAAGCATTAGTTAAACCAGATACGGTACTACGTTTAGGAGCACAGCCTGTTTCTAAATTTATTATGCAATTTATTACTAAATCGCAGCCAAATGCTTATATTGTGGTCGATGAAGATCCGATGTTCCGTGATGCTACAGGTGCGTCTACTCATTTTGTTCATGCAAGTATTGGTGAGTGGCTCACGCAATTAGAAGTCTCTGAAACAGTACTAGAAGCAGCGTATTTAGCTGAGTGGCAAGATGCTAATGATATAGCACTAGAGTATATTGAACACTATTCTGATGGTGCAATTGATGAGGGAGCAATGGTAAGTCGATTACTCAAAATGATTCCTAATGGTAGTGATATTTTTGTAAGTAGCAGTATGCCAGTGCGTGATATTGATACGTTTTTAATGGCGACACCAAAAGATCTCCGTATTGTTGCGAATCGTGGAACGAACGGTATTGATGGCGTCGTATCGACAGCAATGGGCTTTAGTCAAGGAAATAACCGAGAAACATACTTACTTATTGGCGATTTAGCCTTTTTACATGATGTCAACGGGTTAATTGCTTCAAGATACCAGGAATGCAACCTGACAATTATCGTTATGAATAATGATGGCGGCGGTATTTTCTCTTATTTACCACAATCTACAGTCGAGGCACATTATGAAGATTTGTTCGGTACACCGACTGCCCTAGAATTCTTTGATATTGCCAACATGTACGGAATGGACTATATACGTGTAGACGATATTTCAGAGCTATCAGTAAAGTTCACTACTATGAAGAAACGACCAATGCGCTTAATCGAAATTTTCACGAACCGAGAGGAAAATGTATATGCGCATCGGGCGCTGTGGAATCGCATTAATGCGGGGCTAAAAGCATGGCAAAGCTAATGATTCGTGGACTTGAAACGAGCGTGGACATCTGGAATGAAGAAGCGGAGCAAACACTCGTTGCATTGCATGGTTTTACAGGTAGTACGGCTACATGGCGAAATTTAGCGAAAGCTCTACCTAGTGTACGAGTTATTGCCATTGATTTAATTGGTCATGGTCAAACGGCAATACCCAAGCAAATTAGTCGTTTCTCTATGCAAGAGCAAATCCAAGATTTAGAGGAAGTCTTTTTCCAGTTAGAGCTTAAGAAATTTACGCTGTTAGGCTATTCAATGGGAGGAAGAGTTGCATTATCGTATGCAATCACCTACCCCGAACGCATTGAAAAGCTAATTTTAGAAAGTGCTTCGCCAGGTTTACGAACTTCAAAGGAACGATCTGAACGTTGTGAGAGGGATAACGCTCTCGCTGAAAAAATAATTAGTAATGGTTTGATATCATTTGTTAATGCATGGGAGACTATTCCTTTGTTTGAATCTCAAAAGCGTTTACCACACGATGTGCAAGAAGCGATTAGGTTCGAACGACTTTCTCAGGAGGAGGAAGGCTTGGCAGGTAGCTTACGGGGCATTGGCACAGGAAGTCAACCACCAAATTGGATGGTATTGGAGAAGCTTGAATTTCCTGTGCTTTTAATTACAGGATCACTCGATGAGAAATTTTGTAAAATAGCACTAGAAATGAAAGCGTTATTAAAAAATGCCAAGCATACGACAGTAAATGACGCTGGACATGCAATTCATGTGGAAAATCCCGCTGAGTTTGCTACAATAGTAGAGGAACATTTAACTTCTTTCAACACCAATGAGAGAATTTAAAGCCACGGAATCGGAAAGGAATTCTTTTGTGCTTGCACAAAGCCGATTCCAGACGCAATTATGCCGAGGCATAATTGAACGTAATAAAATTTTTACGTTTTCGCCTCGATTTGAACGAGACGAATTTAATTATTAGGAGGCAATTCAATGACACGTCAATGGACAAGTTTACATACTTATGAAGACATTAAGTATGAGTTCTATAACGGTATCGCAAAAATTACGATTAACCGCCCAGAAGTACGCAACGCGTTCCGACCAAAAACGGTAATGGAAATGATCGATGCTTTTTCACGTGCACGTGATGACAAAAATGTTGGAGTTATCATTTTAACTGGTGAAGGTGAACATGCCTTCTGTTCAGGTGGAGACCAAAAAGTACGCGGTCATGGCGGCTATGTTGGTGAAGATGAAATCCCACGTCTAAACGTCCTTGATTTACAACGTTTAATCCGTGTTATTCCAAAACCTGTAGTAGCGATGGTGGCAGGTTATGCAATTGGTGGAGGACACGTATTACACGTTGTCTGTGACTTAACAATTGCTGCTGACAACGCTCGTTTTGGACAAACTGGACCAAAAGTTGGTTCATTCGATGCTGGATACGGCTCAGGCTATCTTGCACGTATTATTGGTCATAAAAAGGCGCGTGAAATTTGGTACCTTTGCCGTCAATATGATGCACAGCAAGCACTTGATATGGGATTAGTTAACACAGTTGTTCCTTATGAGCAATTAGAAGATGAAACTGTACAATGGTGTGAAGAAATGCTAGAAATGTCTCCAACTGCTCTACGCTTCTTAAAAGCAGCAATGAACGCAGATACAGACGGTTTAGCAGGTCTTCAACAAATGGCTGGCGACGCTACTCTTCTTTATTACACAACAGATGAAGCTAAAGAAGGTCGTGACGCATTTAAAGAAAAACGTCAACCAGATTTCGGTCAATTCCCAAGATTCCCTTGATGATCTGAAGCGATGAACGGCTCGTATCTTACTGAGATACGAGCTTTTTGTATATCTAAATAGGTAAGACGGATAGACTTGGCAGAGTAATGGAACTCCATATCCAACTGAAGGATATTACGATGAAATGGCAAGATAAGGCAAATTGGAGGAATAACGAGATGTATCTGAATTGGGTTTTACAGCGAGCGTATTTAACACCTTTACGAAACGGTTTAACATATAATGGGCAGACTTGGACATTTCAAGAGTTAAATGATTTATCTTTAAAACGTGCTCGTCAACTTACAACACTGGATATTAAGCAAGGCGACCGTATTGCAATAATGGGGCCGAGTAAGCCTTCACTTGTTATTATGATGTACGCATGTATGCATTTACAATGTGAAATGGTCATGCTAAATCGTAGGCTAACACAAGATGAAATTGCTTACCAGCTAGAGGATTCAGAAGCTATGGCAGTATTAGTTGCCGATGAGGATATAGAAAAATTACCATCACATACGACTAATTATTTATTTTCTACTATAGAAAAAAGTACAGAAACGGCTATTGATATTACGAAAGAATGGTCTTTAAACCAAACAACATCGATTATGTACACATCTGGTACGACTGGTTTTCCCAAGGGCGTTTGTCAAACAGTAGGAAATCACCAGGCAAGTGCAACGGCCTCAGTGTTAAATATAGGTTTGCATGCGGATGATACTTGGTTATGTGCTGTACCACTTTTTCATATTAGCGGCTTTTCTATTTTAGTGCGTTCACTGTTGTACGGAAATAAAGTGCATTTATATGATCAATTTGATGCAGAAGCAATTTCACAAAATATAATGGATGGCGAGGTTACACATATGTCGGTAGTCGCTGTCACATTGGAAAGGATTCTACATACTCTTGAACAGAAAAATGCACAAGCCTCACCGAAATTTAAAATGATGCTAGCGGGTGGTGGTCCTGTGCCAGTGGATTATTTAAAGAGAGCGCAAGCATTACATTTAGCTGTAGCACAAACGTATGGTATGACTGAAACTTCGTCACAAACTGCAACATTAGCAAATGAAGATGCGATTAAAAAAATTGGCTCTGCGGGAAAGCCATTATTTTTTAATCAAATGCGCATTGCTGAGCCGAATGATAATGGTGAAGGAGAGATTTGCATACGTGGTCCTCATGTTACACCAGGGTACATTGGTCGTTTTGCTCAAAAAGATGCAACGATTGATGGCTGGCTCCATACTGGGGATATTGGTTATATAGATGAAGATGGTTATTTATTTGTTATCGATCGTCGGGCTGATTTAATTATTTCAGGTGGCGAAAACATTTATCCTGCTGAAATCGAAAATGTGCTACTTACACATCCTGCTGTAAAAGAAGCGGGAGTATGCGGCATTGATGATGATAAGTGGGGACAGGTACCAATCGCCTTTGTTGTATTAAAAGAACTTGTTCAGGTAGAACAATTACAAGCATTTTGTCAAAAGAAGCTTGCGAAATATAAGCTTCCTAAAGAGATTATTGTTGCAGACAAGCTCCCACGAAACGGCGCCAATAAACTACTTCGGAGAAAATTAATGGATTAATAAAGAAGCCTTCGTTATAGGTTTGACATGTTTAATTTATTTCAAATAGTTTTTCGAAATGGGGGTAAAGTATTGAATTTTCAAGATTTGATGAAATTTAAAGGGTATATATATTTAAACAAATTGTTTGAACCAGAAGAAAACTCACTGCGGGTACTTATTGATAGGTGTAATGTGAACAATACTAAAGAGTTAGTGAAAATTACAGATAAGGTTGAAATAGAAGCATCCCCAATTGATGTTGATGACAATCTACCAATTCTGCAATTGGATTTTGAAACATATGTTGCTTACTCCATTATTGATGAATCGTTTACTGTAATGGATGATTACGAAATTTCCGAGGGCAATCTTTTTAGAATTTACTCTAAATCAAGATATTTGGATTTTATTAAAGCAGGAACAATTGCTGAAGATATAAATCCCGAGAAGCAGTTCGTTCACTATCAAATTCCTTGTTTGAACCATATTATAGATATTATTTCATATGATGAGCCTATAATTACTGAAACAAAAAGAAGGTAATAAATTTTACTAAAAGAGCATCGGAAATCGATGCTCTTTTATGTGTTTATTTTTATAGAATGAGAAAAGTATTGCTAAAAGTGATGCGAAAGTTTATGGGTTTTTAAAATAACTCCCCGTCAAGAGAACCCACTATCATTAGTTAGAGGGTTACTTTTTATGTGTTGTTGAAAAACTAAATAATCAAGGGAATCTTTATAAATGCTGTTGTGCTTAATTTTTGCACAGACGAACCCTCTAAATGAAGTTTCGTTTTATGACTATATAAGAGTAATATACTATGTGACTTGGTTGATTGGAGTGGAGGCTAGGCGACTCCTTGGGGATTAGCAATAGAGGAACGAAGGCTAAAACCATCACATCCTGTGATAACGCATTCGTGTTCAACATCGGTGCTGTTGTTGCTGTCGCTTCACCTTCGCGCAAAAAACATCTGTTGGCCCGAGACCCTGCAGCGAGCAGATAGGGGAACGAAGGTGTTACCAACATATGTTGGCCCAAGCGGATCATCGGACGCCCTCAGGAAGCTTTGCTCTGTGCGAAAGCGTAGCGACAGCAACAACAAAGCGCCCAGGCGGAACGGAAATCAACTTCTCGCTTTGCAAAAAAGCCATACATAATTTAATTGAGATAATAGTTTTTTCAACACTATAAAGGGAAGCCTTCATTATAAGAAGGCTTCTTTTTTTGTTTTCATTTTTAGTAAACTTTTAGGATTAAATTAATCATTCATTAACATAATAAGAAATGACAGGCATAAACTATTTAGTAAAGGAGAATGACTCATATGAGAAAATATATATATAATGTTTTCATTATATTATTTGTTCTACAAATGAGTCATGTGCAAGTATTCGCAAACTATGAACAAAAGAACACGACAACAGCCAATTCAATAGAATCCCTACAATATCAAATTCAAAAACAAGTCATGCAATTAACTACTGAATTTGACATTCGATATACTGGTAAAACGACTGAAATAAAAGATGAACTATCAGAGCTTATTAAACATGCTATTCAAGATCCATATATTTACGCCAATATTTCTAGTTTTAAATGGAAATATGAAGGCTATACCAATAATATTGTCATTAGATTTGAGTTTACCTATCATATTTCACAGCAAGAGGAAGTGTTTGTAGAACAGACTTTGGCGAATATTATTGCACCTATGCATGGATTAAGTGAATTGCAAAAAATACAAGCTGCACATGATTTTATCGTTCTATCTGCTGAATATTCAAAGGAAACGGAAGGAAGTCCATATTCTCCCTACACATTGCTTACAGAAAAAAAGGGAGTTTGTCAGGCATATGCTTTAGTACTTTATCGAATGCTAGAGATGCAAGGCTTTGAGGTACAATATGTACCAGGAAAAGTAGGAGAGCAACTACACGCCTGGGTCTTAGTAAAGCTTGATAATGCATGGTATCATATCGACGTTACTTGGGATGATCCTTTGCCTGATCATAAGGGAGAGGTACGTTATAATTATTTTTTAGTTTCTGATCGCCAATTAGCAAAAGATCACTCTTGGGACTATTTGAGTTTCCCAGCTGCTACAAGCGAAGCCTATAGCGATTTACAAAAAACAAGTAAGATTGAAGTTCTTACAAAATCAATTATGGATAGTCAGTTTACCTTTGATAGAGGGCTGTCCGTTTTAAGTAAAAATAAACAATTAGTAAAGCCATTAATAGAACAGCCTACACTGCTTTTGAAAGGTAATAAAAGCGATAAGAGTGTTCAAGTACATCTAAATGAATGGGAACCAATCATTTTAGAAAGTAATATAGCCCAATTAAAGGCTAATCGAAAGATAATACAAAATACTATGTATAAGAAAAAAGGGCTAATAAGTATTGATAGAACGGAAAAACGAATGCCACAAGAAAAGTACGTCATAATAAAGGAGGTGTCCCCATACGATTTTCGGGGCACCTCCTTACTCATTTATTTGTGTTCGTTTAAGGCAGTATTTAAGGTTTGAATATTTTTCTTCATAAGGGTGAAGTAAGTTTCATTTTTCTTCACATCATCTGTTGTTAAAACGCTTAAATTATGCAAGACAAGAGACTTCGCGCCAACTTCTTTTTGGATAACCTCGGCTAATTTAGAAGAGACATTTTGCTCGAATAAAATGTAGTGAATATGCAAATCATTTGCTTTATCAACAATCGTTGTAAGTTCTTTTTGAGAAGGTTCATTTTGCGAGTTTAAACCGGCTATTGGTACTTGCTTTAAGCCGTATTGTCCTGCGATATAGCCAAATGCTGCATGTGATACGAAGAATGTTTTCTCTTGCGCTTTATCCGCCGTTGCTTTAAATTCGTTATCTAAATCTTGTAGTTCTTTTACCAATGTCTCGTAGTTAGCTGTAAATGTAGCTTTTTGTTCTGGCATTTTTTCAACTAAAGTGTTTTTAATGGAAAGTGCTAAGTCTTGACTGATCGTTGGTGATAGCCAAACATGTGGATCTACATTACCATGATCATGCTCTTCATGACCGTCTTCATGACCGTGATGTGCTTCCTCTTCATCATCATGTGAGTGACCTGAACTCATAGCTAATTTTTCATCTGAAATCTGATCTGCTGTTGCCACCATTGTTACATCTTCATTAGCTAGAGTCTTTTTGGCATTTTCAACAAAGCCCTCTAGCCCTAAGCCAATATAGAAAAATATATCAGCATCTGCTAATTTCATCATATCTTTTTGTGTTGGCTCAAATGTGTGTTCATTGGCACCGGTAGGGTAAATTGAAGAAACCTCTACAAAATCGCCACCAATTCGTTGTGCAAAATAACTTAATGGATAGACAGTCGTGTAAATTGTTAATTTATCTTTTGTCTCTGACTGTTTGGACGTTGATTTATCCCCACAGGCAGCAGTGAATAGGGCAAGTACTGCAACTGAAAATAACAAAAATAATTTTTTCATCTTATAGCATACCTCTTTTTAATAGTAATCATTACGATTTGTTTTTTGAACAATTTCTATAATAACGTACATCTTAAAAAAGCACAAGAAAAAATGACCTTCGAAGATTAATTCTTTTTCGAAGGCCATTTTTCAGGTACTGGATCAAAGCCACCTGGATGGAATGGTTGGCATTTTGATATACGTTTAATCGTTAAATAGAATCCTTTAATGGCACCGTGTTTTTGAAAAGCTTCTAGTCCATAGGAGGAGCATGTAGGATGGAAGCGACAGGATGGCGGTGTCATGGGTGATATAAATTTTCTGTAAAACTTAATGAGCCATATAAAGGGATACTTCATATTTTTTTGTCCTCTTGTTGAGCGTTGGATTGCTTAGGCTTAGCATCGATAGTTTGTGTAAAGAAATTGCCTTTTTTCTTCAACAGGACAATGACAGATACGCCAAACATAAGCATCATCATTGCGATCATAATGATTATTGGTAATGGTACTCCCATTGCGTTCACTCCAAATTCTGCTTGATAATAATATTATAAAAGAATTGCTAAAAAAAATGTACAAATTGAACTAGTCATCATCTCGATGAAAGCTTTGCTGAGGTTTTTCGTCAACTGTATGTTTAAAAGCATACGCACGATTGACACTAATAATAGTCGCGACCGTTACTAAAATAACGATGATTGCTGCTACAATTAAGAGTGTGATTAAACTCATGGCATTCACTCCGTTCCTTATTCCTTACTTCTTATTATAAATTAGATCATCTAACTTAGTTGTGAAGGAAGTTTGACATTCCAGCGAATAAAACAACACGTTTACCTCCATACTATGGAAAAAGGAGTGTTTTGAGATGGAGCGTCAGCGTGTATATTTTTCACTTGCCAATAGAACGTATTATACAAATCCATATGCAGGACCGTGGAACTTTGAGCTCAATGTAGACCGACAAGCATTAGATGTATTTGAAAAAATATTTCAGCAAATGCAGATGTTAGAGATTGCGAATGCGTGGCGTGCGCAATTGCCATATATCCAATATCATCTTGATAGAGAAAATGATGAAATTGATTTACGATTAAAAAAAATTTATGCACTAGTTCATGAATATGGGGATGCGGATACGAAGACATTTGTGGAGCAACTTCCTTATTTCAACAAACGTGCTTAAAAGGTAGGGTCACTGAAAAACTTCAGTGACCCTACTTTGATAGCTTTTCCTTAGAAGCGCTATTTTCGTTAAGAGAAGATACTGTTAATGAAAGCTAATATTGAAAATTACTATTATTGCAATTTCATTGATTAAAATTAATAGTGTCCCGATACCTACGAGCGTCAATTTCTTCTGAACGTTATTTTCCAATGCACTGATTTGACAAACTGAGCAGCTAAGTGCGACTCTAGATGGATTGACCATTGTCATTAGAGATGAGCTCACATTTTGAGCACTAGCCGCTAGCAGTGGGGAAATTCCGATTTGTTGCGCTGTTGTTGTTTGCAATCGAATAAACATCGTATTGGATGCTGTATTACTTCCCGTTAAAAAACCCCCTATCGCACCGATTAATGGCGTAATCAGCACAAAGTATTGACCAAAAGATTGTGCAGCAACTGATGATAAAACTTTTATCATTTGTGACTGTGACATTATTTCAGAAACGACAATGTATAAAAAAGTCGTGATGATAATGGGGTAGCATTTGTTAATTGTTAATTTAATACTCTCTAAGATGCCGATTCGATTTAATTTAAAAACAACAATGGTAAAAATACAAACGACCATAAGAAAAAAACCTGGAGCATAGAGTGTGAACTGAACCCCGAATAGTGGACACTTTAAAAAGTGACCCTATTCGGGGTTTTTTGTTCATTTCACAAAAAAATCTCGTTATACTAAATATAC
>NZ_JBNNUW010000041.1:13813-20845 GCF_050280125.1 Lysinibacillus sp. NPDC093692 | reverse complement strand
AATAATATCGTCTGTAGACTCTGTATAAGCCACTATAGTAGGCAATTCACCAATGTAGTCATAAACACTATAAGGGTCAACACCTGTCTCTACAGCGATTAGAGAAGTGTCTGAGTCTGTGTAGTAGATTGCTTGAGGATTATCACCTAGTAAATCCTGTGCTTTGAAATCTTTTTTATTTAATACAACAGAAGCAAACTGCTTACCCTCAAAATCAGACCACATAACCACTGACTTATCTCCTGACAACTCTTTCCATTGTTTCTCTTTAATATGGTTAAGATTGTTCATACCATATTGAATGAAATTTTCTTCTGTTGGTGTAGTTGATTGCCATGAAGTACCATCGTGGTGTTTATATTCTGAATTGTGTTGAACTAGATATTTGTCAGAAATAGGGGAAATTACTATATCATAAAATTCAATATAATCCAATTGTCCGTTAAAATAAAGTGAATTATCAGGACTTCCTCCAACAGATAAATTGAAAGTAGGTTTCATTCCTATTTCATTAAAGTCACCCAAACCGGTTAAGACTAAAGTTCCGTTTATGTATATGTTGACCGAGTTGTCTTTTAATAATCCATCATCAGTTATCACAATATCATGCCACAAACCAACTGTTATATTTTCTGGAGGTACAACTAAATAAGTTGGTATTGAAGTTGGACTACCTCCATATACTTGATAGACTAATCCACTTTGATGCCAAACTAATCTATACCCATAAGGATTATTACCACTTGTAGAACTAATTAATACTTGAGAAGTTGTTGCTTGAGTCATTGGCTTAAACTTTAATCTAATAGTTTTTTTACCTTGTGGAATAATGGTGTTATTAAATTGCACTCGCTGATTAGTCCCATTAAAACTCATAGCAAAACCATTACCATTCCAACCTGCTACACGAGTAGGAGCATTAACTAGTGTTCCTGTATAACCACCAATAGAATCCATAACATCACCACTAGGTTCATCAAAACCAATAAATGCTTTACCATATTTACTTAAATTATCTTTACTATTAGCCACTGTATTGACCTCCCGTTTTTTTCATATTAAAAGGACAACTAGTTTAATAGTTGTCCTCAATCATTGCTGTTTTAAAATCACTACCGATAGGAATAGTAAACATTCTGCCTTTCCCTAATGGTGTTCTGTTATTAGTCACAATCTCATATTCAGTTGTAGTTTTAGTAAAATCAATAGGTGGTCTATCGACTGCTGAATCAATCTCTTTTATTATTCCACCTTGAGCTAACATCATATATTCTGTTGTGTTAGGAATCTCTTTTACACGAGCTGTATCAGGGGATAAAACAAGGTTTTTACTGTCTGTTGTTTTTACTACTAAACGCTTTTGAATGAAGTCAGAAGGGGAGAGAGCCTTATTGTAGATTTGTAAATCATCTAGTTGCCCATCAAATGAGAACCCTGTAGCTGAGTAATGTCCTAATACAGACATGTTGTGTATACTAACTGCTGTTTCATTGGATATTGCTGTTGTCTTTGAAACCAATTCTTCATCTAAATATAATTTTACTGCACTTGTACTAGTTGTTCCATCCCAAGAAAACATAATGTCATACCATTTGTTTATATCTAATATTTTGCTTAGTCCTGTGCCAAATATTAAATTGTTTTTTTCATATAAATTTATATATAAATAACTATTATATAAACCTATTTGTAATCCATTTCCTGCTGAACCTTGAGTTCTTGTTACAATAACACCTTCTTTATTAGAAGTTACTTTTAATTTAAATCTGATAGTTTTTGCACCATTAGGTATTATAGGAGAATTGAATTTTACTACTGTAGAGGCAATAGTATTTCCACTCATAGCAGAACCTTCACCATTCCAACCACTAACTCTAGTAGCTCCTGTAATTGTGCCTGTATAGTAATTGCCTAGTTTATCTAAAACATTACCACTTGCTTCATCAAAATCAAACCATGCGACACCATGTTGTGCCATTAATTGCTCTGTTGTTGCCATTTATTTCACCTCTCTTTTATATCCATATTTAATTTCGCACCATGATGCTACATTACTACCATTTGTTGTGTGGTTGATTATTCTTAAATATCTATAACTACCATTTTTTAGACTGAATGTATATGTAGTTATAGCTTGCCAATCATCTTTGCTAAAGTTTCCAAGCTCTGTCCATTGTGTGTTATCGTTAGAGCCTTCAATTGTAAAGGTCTTTGGCATTTGGTCTATATTTTCAATTCTACGAGCTGATAGAGCTACGCAATTTACTTCTTTCTCTGCTCCAAAATCTATCTTTACCCATGATTCTAAGTGCTGATTTGAAGCTGTAGCCCAAGTGTTGTAGGTTGTTCCATCTGCTGTGATTCCATCAAAAGCTCTAAATGGTTCATATAAGCTTCCATTGATACTACTAGCACTAGCTACTAGTGGAGAAGGGACATTGTTAGCTGTCATGTTAGTTTCATACCAAGTGTAAATAGGCTCAAAACTATTATTCTCTCTCAGTTCTTTGATATTTAAAGTATTAATTTTATCAATATCATGTGTGAACACTTTGCCACTCACATTAGCAACAGGTGTGTCATTAAAGTATCTATGTTTGTCAAAAGGTACATCTAATTGAATTTCCTTACCTTGCTCAATGCCATGTAAAATCATGTTTTTAGGAGAGTTGTCAGGCAGGTGAACTAGAGTGTTGTCTGATAGGGAATAATATTCATTTGTTATATCACTATAAATAGAGAAACCAAACTCATTAACTTTCACTTCAAAGTCAATAGGAGCTAAGATGTTGTTGTTTAAATTGAGTTTTTCTATTTCTTTTAAACCATCTGTTAATCTGCTATTTAATAAAGTAGAGCTATATTTACCATTCACACGAAAGATAGTTACTTCTTTTGGTATTCTCCCTTCAGGAGAGCCTAAACATATGACCATTTTAGTTATTACATCATCTGTCTCTATTGAAAACCTAGCCCAATTCCCTTGACCTGCTGTTGAGTTTAAACTATAAATGAAAAGTGTGGAAGAAGCTCCACCTGTTGAATTGTTAGTATATATTTTGTTGTTGTTTGATAGCCTATCAAATCCCCAATAAGAGGTGTCATTCCAGTAATGAGGAACTCCTTTTGTTACTGTATCGTATGCATCTAATACACGATAATTAACTTTTTTAGAGCCATAAAAAAGCTCTATTTCAGTAATGGTTGCACCATTGTTGGAAAAGTAATCAAAAAGCTCTATCACATATGTTTCTTTCATTTTCTCACCTGTTTCTATTTTTTAAAATAAAAACTCAGCACTAATTAAAACTAATGCTGAGTGGTTTTCTATCTAATTTAGTTGTCCACAACCCATCTGAATTTTCTGACACACCATCCTGTAAAATATAGTTTTTATCTAAGGCTATTGCTTCCAACCCATTAAACTCAAATTTAGCACCGTATTTAATGAAATTTTCTTTTGAAATGGATGGTATTTCGCAAAACGATAGATATTCACATCCATATATCACTTCACCGATAACAGGTGAAGTATCTCCATTGAAATCATATACGAAAATTTGATAATATTTAAAATAACCTTCTTTATCGAATCTATATGTCCTTTCTTCTGAATTTTTCCATCCAATTTGATTTCGAACTTCTTTTAAAGTTGTCCAATTTAAAGCATCATTTGAACCTTGGAAATCAAAGTTTTTTGGCGATTCTGTCGATGCTGTCGTGCTTCTCGCTACAACAGTTACCTTATTAACCCTTGTATACTTTCCAAAATATAATCTAAGCCATTGATTAATAATTGAATTAGTCGCTGTAGACCATCCATTACTATCTTTTAACCCATCAAAAGCTCTCCAAGCAGGGAAGGTTGAGCTATATACACTACTAGCACTAGCGACTAGGGGAGAAGGAACGTTGTCAGATGTCATTTTTGTATCATACCAAGTGTCGATAGAATCTAGTGAATAGGTTTTATTGTTCGATTGAAGCAGTGTTTTTGAATAAGGAAGAAGCCCATAAGATTTATATCCATTTGGAATGGGAAAATTGAATAATTGTTCCTCAAAGATTGCGGTCACTGTGATACTACTACTTGTGCCATTTGTTGTAAATGCAGGATATACTTCTCCTAATTCATAAATATTCCTAAATGCTATACCTTGAGAGACACCATTTTTATAAAATTCAATAGTGCCATCATCTAGGTTCAATGCTATACCAATAATATCGTTATTAGAATATGCTACTCCATATGACTGTGATGTATTGCCTTCAATTCTACTTCCATTTATTGCATAATATCTACTTAGAGTAGAGTTATAGGTACTTCCATACCCACTTTTTGCTGATACAATTCCTACCATAACATTTAATATAGAACCCATCTTTAGCTCAAAGTACCATTTTCCACTACTTCTAGGATAATTTGCCACAACAGTTTGGTTTGAATGTTTTATAAAAGCTGTCAAGTCATTGTTACTAAATACTGTAGCGCTATGATTAATTTTTGCGCTATCCCATGTGACTTTATCAATATCTAACATTATTTCACCTCAGTTCTTATGCTTCTTATATCAAAATACTTTTTTAAATCAATTGTTTTGCTAAATACTTTTCCTATCTCGCCAACACCTAAAATCTCACTATTATTTGTCATTGTCAGAGGTTCTAATTCTGTTACTGTGCGGTCAAGTAGGGGATATGAATTATTCATACCTTGTTCTATAAATTGTTGAGAAGTAGGTAGTGAGTCTGATATATTTTTCCAATTGGCTGTCTCTGTTAAGACACCACTTTTTCTTTCTGCAATAAAGTCAATTTTATATACTACCCATAAAGTACTTGTAGCTGTTGAATTTGATGAAGCTATTATTCTATAGTATAGATATGGTTCTTTCACATGATTTGTTAAATCAAATATGTTTTTTTCTCCTATCGCTACTAAGCGAAAGTGAGAAAAGAGTTGTCCATGTTGTCTCGTTATTA
The DNA here is from genome assembly GCF_050280125.1 of Lysinibacillus sp. NPDC093692. Classification (NCBI taxonomy): domain Bacteria; kingdom Bacillati; phylum Bacillota; class Bacilli; order Caryophanales; family Bacillaceae; genus Lysinibacillus; species Lysinibacillus sp. NPDC093692. The sequence goes on along the minus strand of NZ_JBNNUW010000041.1, from coordinate 15,862 downwards.
GACACTTGAATATTAATGCTTGGTATAGAGTTATTCACACTACTACCTTGTCTAAAAATAAAGGTTTTTAATTTCTCAGGTTTTCTCAGTTTTATCCCAAAATATGCGATACCTGCTACATTGTTAGACATGTTTTTTGACCAAAATGTGCCTTTTGACAGGTTGCTGTAAACCGTATCTTGATTACCACTAATGAAATAATCGAAATTTTCATCTGTTGTTGTGAAGATAGGAGAATCAATAATAGTTTCTTCGTAAATATCCTCATGATATTGTTTATACTCACCATCATGTAAAATAAGTGTTTTATTTATCGTTTTCTTCACATAGCCTAATTTTATTTCTCCGAAACCTGTGTAACTTCCACCATTACTATTTTCCTTTCTTGGTGACTATTTTATAACCCAATTCAATTGACCTGCTCTATGAGTCAATAAAAGCACATTCATCAAAAGGAATTGAAACAACAGGCTGAAAGAATAGTTGAGTATCATCTTTCGTGTAAGTTGTCTTGTAGCCAAAGTTAATAGACTTTAAATTAGATTTTTGTAGCCCTTGTACATTATTGAAATCTGTAAAGGTTTCTTTATTTGTGATAAGGTCTTTGATTTCAAAGTTTGTTGTTAAATGATATGTTTTTCCATCTTCATCATCAATGTATTCAATTTCAATTCTTCTACCATTTAAGTTAAAAGAACCATCGGACATTTCGAAGAATAGTTTCATCCCTTGACCGAACAAACCAAAACGTACGACCTGATTTTGCTGAAATAAATAAAAATCATTTTTCTTATGCTTAAGTAGGTCATACTCAGCATAGTTTTTACCATTTGCGTAATCAGCGTATCAGTTAAAGGGAATACTGATTGCTTGATTGTTTCCTGAATTGGTGAATAAGATTTTTATCAATCCCCTTTATTGTATTGACGTATTCTATTAAGAAAACATAAAAAAGGGTAGGGGAGAAAGCCCCTTACCCTGTAAAATCAATGTTTTATCTTTTGTAGATATTATTATATTTCTTTTATTTGTGATGGTAAGAAACACGTTGAATTAACAGGTTTTTACCTGCGTATTCATTAATACACACATCTGTAAATACAGCAATCTTAACAAAGTTACCACCTGCAAAGTTTACGTTAGTTCCATTGATATTTGTGTTGTTAGCATAAAGTCTCTTTAGCACTATGTTACTTCCAAGTGGTTCTGTCAAATAAACAAAAAAATTCTCCTTAACAAAAACGTTAAGGAGATGTTTAAAATTCAATTAATTTATGCTTTTATAACTGAGCCAACCCAAAGAATTTTCAAGTCTTTCATCTTTTGAAGATATTGTTTAGCTGTAGTTTCGATATGTGCCTGTTTGGAAGTAGAACTTATCATTTTGCGTAACCTTTTGTGATTAGGCTTTATTTGCTCTCACGATAATATCAAAAGCACCGTTAGCGTCAGGTGTTGAGCCTAATTCAGATTTTAGTCGAATGAAGAATGGCATTTCTTCGTTGTTTTTTAGCACACCACGTAGTCTTAAATCAGGCTGAGATGTGATAGGGGAAAGGCTTGTACTAAACTGACAAGTCATTTTCCTGTGTCCTCGTCAGTAGTAGCAGAATTCATGAAAAGAATTGCTATGTTATTATGCGTTACACCTGAGGGGAAAGCATTAACTTTTATTTAAAACTAATAGTGAAAGTGTTTGAATCTATTAGTTTATTATTAAACTGTACATACTGATTACTACCATTAAAACTCATAGCATAGCCTTTATCATTCCAACCTGTTACACGAGTAGGGGAGTTAACAAGTAATCCTGTATATCCACTAATTGAATCCATAGCATTACTACTAGGTTCATCAAAACCAATAAATGCTTTACCATACTTGTTTAAATTATCTTTTGTATTAGCCATTGTATGGACCTCTAATATTTTTCCATATTAAAAGGACAACTAATTTAATAGTTGTCCTCAATCATTGCTGTTTTAAAATCACTACCGATAGGAATAGTAAACATTCTGCCTTTCCCTAATGGTGTTCTGTTATTAGTCA
>NZ_JBNNUW010000041.1:0-13716 GCF_050280125.1 Lysinibacillus sp. NPDC093692 | reverse complement strand
TCACAATCTCATATTCAGTTGTAGTTTTAGTAAAATCAATAGGTTGACAATCAACTGCTGAGTCAATCTCTTTTACTATTCCACCTTGAGCTAACATCATATATTCTGCTGTGTTAGGGATTTCTTTTACACGATTTGAAGTAGGGGATAAAACAAGGTTTTTATTATCTGTTGTTTTGACTATTAAACGCTTTTGTGTAAAGTCAGAAGGGGAGAGTGCTTTATTATATATTTGTAAATCATCTATAGATAAATTTTCTTGATTACCTGTAGTACCATAAGGTATATTATAAATTCCAAAGTTTTTAGTAAATAAAACTTCGTTTTGACTTAATTTCCTTTCATCTACAAGTTCACCATCAAGATATGTTCTCCATTTACTTCCTTTAGTACCACCGTCTAACGAAAAAATACTTTCGTGCCACTTTCCATCACAAACATTTTTATTTGATAATGTTGGGTATTCATAAGTTCCGTTACTCCCTTTAAAGCCCATGTGCATAGTTCCATTCCAACCATCACCTCCACTAAATTGGTATGACCATCCATTTGAATTCCAACCATTTGCATTGCTCATGAATATATAATATTGATTATTGATGGTTGTGCATTTGAATTTAAATCTTATAGTTTTTGCTCCATAAGGTAGCAAAACTGAGTTGAAATTAACTGACTTATTAGCTCCAGTACCTAAATTCATTGCAGTGCCTTTGCCATTCCACCCCTCAACTCTTGTTGCACCTGTAACTGTACCAACATTTTTATTACTTAACTTGTCTAAGACATTGCCACTTGCTTCATCAAAACCAAACCATGCTACACCATATTTTCGCATAGGTGTTTCATAGTTGGTTTCAAAATAATCGTGCCTAATTAGTTCTCCATCAGAGTCAACATCAATAGCGTCAATATTCCAAGATTTCGCTGTCATGTTATCAGGGCTGATAATCTCAACTCTATGAATACCATAATCTAATTCTGTTTTTTCATATGATAGAATCATGTGTTGTCCTGTTGTTATAGATGTGTATTCTGAAAAAAATTCTTGAATCCCATCAATGATGATTTTTATGTCTTCCGGGCTTATTGGTGTATTTATTGGCAATAATTCTAATTTTTGTTCCGTAAAAACAAAAATTAGCTCTAGCTCCACTGGTTCCTTGTGTAACATGACTTACAGTGTCGTTGTAGTAACCTATTGTATTTTCAAATACCCAATTCCCTGTGTAGTTAATAGAGCTATGTCTATCATCATATCTTCGCCAACCATTTTCAGGTTGTAGTAGTTGTTGTCCTAATGTTGCCATATTATTCCGCTTCCTTTATATTCAACGTATTAATTTTACCAATGTCATGTGTAAACACTTTGCCACTCACATTAGCAATAGGTGTGTCATTAAAATACCTGTGCTTAGTAAAAGGTATATCTAATTGAATCTCTTGACCTTGCTCAATACCATGTAAAATCATGTTTTCAGTTGAGTGGTCAGGTAAGTGAATAAGAGTTTTATCTGATAGAGAGTAATGTTCACTTGTTGTCGGGGATTTAATCGCTAGTCTATTGAATGAAAAATTAATGTCAGCAGCATATCCTGTAGAATCTATGTCGATTGCATCCCATACAAAATCTGGGTCAGCATAGCCACCATTTGTGATTTTTTCCACCTCAACATAATGTAAACCCAAAGGGAGATCCAATTTTTCATACACAAGAGCCATGTTAGTTGAAGTACCTTGAAGGTTATAGTATTCTATTTTACCATCAATAGAAATCTTTACTTTTGGTGTATATGTTGCAAAAAGTGTTGAAATTATTCTTAGTTTAGTTCCAAAAAATTTGAACTTAACCTTGTTACTAAGAACTGTGTTTATTTGAGTTTTTTGACTGCCACCACTATATGCTACATTTGACCTTGAACCCCATGTACCCTCATAAGTGAAGATTTTATCAGTTTCCTCAATTCTTTTCCAACCACTTTCAGGTGAAGTTAAAATATCACCAATAGGACTAGGAAGAATAGTATTTCCTTCTATTAGGTCTACAGCGTCAAAAATATTTGTTGTAGTAGTGTTAGTAACAATCTCAACAGAGTGGGTTTTGTTTTCTAATCCTGTTTTTTCATAAACACAAACACGCCACAATAATGTAGAATTATACTCAGAAAAAATTTCTTCATTGATACCATCTATAGAAATCCTTATAGAGTTGGATAAATCATTGTTCATTGGAGCAATAATTCTAATTCCTGTTCCTGTGAATTTAAAGTTAATTGTTTGACCTACAGTGTTTGCTCTTTTATCAATGCCTCCACTTGTGAGTTCGCCACTCCAATTGCTCCATCCTGTGGAATATTTGAAATTAGGGTTACTTTCTTCAAATCTAACCCATCCATTTTCTGCTACACTATACTGAGTACCGACTGCCATTTAATCATTCCTTTCTTCTGTATTAAGAAAATCAAAATAAAAACTCAGCATTATTTAAAACTAATGCTGAGTGGTTTCTTGTTTAATTGTTCGGTTATAAAAGTTTCTGAGGTTTGAATATCTTGTAAAACGTAGCTGTTAATAGTTATTGGTTCAATTAAATTTAGCAGTTCTTTCTTACCGTATGTTTCGAAATTGACAAGTGAACACTTAGGTAAGTCAATGATATTGTTGCTTTTATATCCAAATTGTAATTTTCCAATAGCACTATAGCTACTGTATCCATCATTAGAGATTATTGTTAGCCTATATATATGATATTTTTTGTCATTTTTAAATGTAAACATACGTGTTTCATTCAATGCCCATTTTGTTTGTCCGTTAATAGTCACTATCTCGTCAAAATTTACTCCATCATTTGAAGCAGATATTATAAAATCCTTTGGGCAAGCATTTGCTGTACTTCCTGCTCTAGAAGTAAGTTTAATTTGATTACAGTATGTAGGAATTCCAAAATCTATTTGTATCCAACCTATTATAGAGCCACCAACTGTTACCCAACAATCTGAACTATCATTATTTGTTCCATTAAATGCTTTCCAAGCAGGGAAAGTGGTACTCCAAATGCTACTAGCACTAGCGACAATTGGGGCAGGGGAAGTATCAGATGTCATTTTTGGCTCATGCCAATTATCTATTGATTCCAATGAATGTATCTTGTTTTTTGATTGAAGAAGCATTCTATGTTTACCTAAAGAATAGTTTTGTAAAACTGTTTTTCCCTCACCTGTTGCAAAAGCACCATCAAAAACTTGTTCATATTCTATATTATTTTTTGAAATACTTGCTTTAATGTTTCTAATATCATAAGAAGTGTTTCCCCAATTCTTTAAAAACACTTCGGCGAAACCTTCAACGTTATCAGGAAGCTTTATCGTATAGAAAATGCCGCCAGCAACACCATTATATGGAGGTAATGAACCTTTTGTTTGGAGCATTTGAAGGTAGTTGTCATCAGCGTTCCTTGTTGTGGCATTAGTTTCAATAACATCACCTTTTGTTAGTTTTACCAAATTACCTTTTTGGTCATAAACTTCAATATAATTTATTCCACTACCGCTAGTTCCTCCTCCTGTACCTTCTATTTTTAAATACCAATTCATTTTCTTGTACTCCTTTATATTAACTAAATGATATGCTTAAGGGTTTCTTGTCTAATTTTGTTGTCCAAAGACCTTCTTCATTTTTAACCCATTAAAGCCAAACTTAATGCATATTGTTTTGTAATGTATAATTTGAATTTGTTCAGTGAGTAATTTTACTACTAGCTATACTTATTAACCATGCTTATAAGAAAGATATAATTAAACTATCTCTACTTCCCAAAACCACTTTCCACTGGTTACAACTTTAGATGTTATTACACCATTTTCTCTAGCTATAGCTACTGGTAGCCATTAATTGCACAACTACCGAATTTAGAAACAATAGAAATTTGTTCACTCATTTATTTAACCTTAGTTTTAATACCTCTAATATCGAAATACTTTTTTAAATCAATAGTTTTACTAAATATTTTTCCAACCTCACCAACACCTAAAATCTCACTTTTATCTGTCATTGCCATAGGTTCTAAAGTTGTAATTGTGCGGTCAAGCGGGGGAGATATGATATCCATTCCTTCTTCTAAAAATTGAGTTGAATTAGGTAGAGTATGCGATATTGTTGACCAATAAGCAGGAATATCAGGAGAATCTTTTTCATACATCTCAAATGAACTGACTAATGTATAGTAACTATGATGACTTAATCCAAATTGTAGCTTATAGAATAAATACTCATTACTATTATTGAAATCATAGGTTACTTTAGCATTACTATTAGGATGATTGTTAATAGATAGAAGGTTGTCATAGTTTAAACCATCATAACTACCCAAAAAAGAAAATTCTTTTAATCCATATACGCTACCTGAAATGGGTAAGGATGCCAATGTAATTTTATTTACCATTTTTGGAGCTTCAAATTGGTATTGAAGCCATGATGGAGCGCTTGCACTGGAGCCATTATCATACCAATATGTTGAGTCATTTTTATCAAATGCTCTCCATGCAGGGTCATAAGCGCCCCTTGCTGTTGCCTTCCCTAATGGGCTAGTGTCGCTTGTCATATTGGGTACTACATTAATAGTTGGGTCTTTACCTAATAATTTAGGGGTGAATTTCTTATACTCACCATCATGTAGAATAAATGTTTTATTTTGTATAACAGATTCAAAATAAAACTCATTGAACTGAACATACATTGCTTTAAGATGTATCTTATATCGACCTCTTTTTAGAAGGGGAGATACAATATACCAATCTTCTAAATTGTTTGTTTTTGTTTCTTCGTATATTTGGTAAATACCATTTTCATCTAGTTTGTAGATGATTATCTCTTTACCTGTTCCTCCACCACTATCGCTATAAGCTCCACTTGTAGCCCAAAATACACAGTCATTTTTAACTTCAAACTCAATGTATGAAGTAGATTCTCTAAGCAACACGGCTCCATAAGTTCCTTGTTTAGATGTGATGCCATCATGTAGAAGATCTTGTAGTTGAGAAGGTGTTATTTGTACAGCGTTACCAAAAGGGGTAGCTAAGTTATACGAAGATATATATTCAAATTCAACTGAGGGATTTGTTTTTTCAGGTATTGTTGTTTTTGCCATTTTGTTCACCTCTCAATATTATTCAAAATAAATACTCAATGGTTTTCTATCTATTCTAGCTGCCCAAAGTCCTTCTTCGTTTTTTGATATTTCATTTTGTAAAATGTAGTTCTTTGAATGGATTTGGTTAGAAAAACTTCCTAAAGATGATTGACCATATTTAAGAAAGTTATCAGATGAATTAGATGGTATTTCTGTTAACACTCCACCAGTATTGAAAAATTCAATTTTACCTATAGCTACATAAGAAAAACCATTATTATCTATGATATTTAACTTATAATATCTAAATTTTTTTGTGCTTTTAAAAGCATATTCTCTTGTTTCTTTTACAGCCCAGTTTATTTCGTTTTTAGTTTCAAATAATATACTATATGTTACACCATCTTTAGAAGCTAATATTTGAAAGTGTTTTGGTGACGCTGTTATGCTTCCTGAATCATTTCTTGCTGACAACCTCATTCTATTAAATGAATACATTGCTCCAAAATCAATTTGAATCCATCCTGATTTATAATTATTAGCAGAAGCCCAACAATCTCCACTATTATTATTTGTGCCATTAAATACTCTCCAAGCCTCATAAGAAGAACTCCAAACACTACTAGCACTAGCAACTAGTGGAGAAGGGGTGGTATTAGATGCCATTTTAGTCTCATATAATGAGGCATTATTGGATTCTAATGAGTATACTTTATCTGTTGTTTTATCGGGTGATTGAAGAAGACAAAAATCTCTTTTCCTTCCGCTCACAAAGATTTCATTGAATTGAACATATGCTCTATTTGGTGATATTCTATATCTACCTGTATCTAAATTATCATAATATTTATACCAAACAGATGTACTTGTAGTTTGTATATTTGAATTTATATTCTCAAATACACCTAAAATATCATTATATTTTTTTAGTGTTGTAGCATTTCCTGTACCTCCTGCTGAATCACTGTAAGCTCCACTAGAAAACCATATCTCAACATTTATATAATCATCAGGTATGAAGAACTCTAAATAGTCTGTTGTATATCTAAGTAAGACAGCACCATAAGTACCTTCTTTTGTTATAATGTCATTGAATAATGCAGTGGGTGTATATGAAGAAGTTCCATTACTAACAACAGCCTTAGGATTCAAATAATCAAATGAAATTTCTTCTCCTTTGTAATTAGAGGGTACGTTAACTCTAGTCATTTATCTCACCTCAGTTCTAATACTTCTAATGTCAAAATATTTTTTTAAATCAATTGTCTTACTAAAAACCTTACCAATCTCGCTATTTAAAACCTCATTTTTATCTGTCATTGTAATTGGCTCTAATTCTGTTACTTCGCGGTCAAATAGGGGAGATAGATTGTCCATTCCTTGCTCTAAGAATTGATTTGAAGTAGGAAGAATAGAGGAAACTGTTAGTGTTTTTTTGGGGGAATATTCAGTTAAAATGGTAGCTTGTGAATAAGTTCCATCACTAGCATATTTACTTTTATCTATACATACTGTGCCAAAAGTCTCATCTTGTGGATACCATGCTACTAAATTATCCGACATACTATCTTTTTCAGAGAGTTCATACATGTTTGTTGATATTTGCAACTCTGTTCTAGCAACATTCCAAATTCTTGAATCTTTTATTTCTCCTTTAAAATACTCTATATAACCCGAAGTAACAGCAGGGTTAGCTCCTAATGAGAATATAGCAGATGTGCTTCCAACTGCTCCACTATATTTTAACTCACCGACCTTAACACCATTTATATAAAATAAAATGGTGTTGCCATCAAATGTTGTTGCTATATGCGCCCATTGATTTAATGGAAGCTCACTTCCATAACAATATCTATATGCACCATTTAAATAAAATCTTGAATAAGGTTTTCCATTTAGAAGACCTATAGAGTGTCCTCCTGTTTCAACGTTTGACATAATATCTTGATGTGTACTAGTTATTGCATGTGGTCTGACCCAAGTTTCTAATGTTACCAAGTTATATTTGTGTACTTTTGTTGTCCTCATATAAGAACTTGTACCGTTATAAAATACTGAGCTAATCTCTTTTCGCTCAATCTTTTTGTATTTTCCATCATGTAAAATAATTGATTTAGTAATATAAAGTATTGTCTTTTTAGAGTGATAAGTGATATTAGATGATGTTGTGGGTATATTGGATACTTCATTTATAGAGCCTGTGTCTGCAAATAAATCATACATAATTAAACCATCTATATTGGAAATAAGGACTCTTTTTTTCTCATAGCTTTCTAGGATTTCGGCTTTACTAAGTTCCCTTCTCCAAAATTTTGGAAACTCAAGAACAACACCATCTTTTTCAGTAAAAGAAATCATTTTAAAACTTCTACTATATGAGCTGATAGATGTAGTAGATAGACTAAGCTCTCCATTAATATATATTCTGCAACCTGAGTTTCCTATAGTTATCGCTATGTGATTAGATTTATCTTTCTCTAAAAGAATATTTCCATATACAATACTACCTGGATTTCCATAATTATTCACAGCATGTCTCACACCAATTGAACCCCTAGCATCTATCATCATTTCAGAGAGTGTTCCATTATAGAATAATTTCATTGTTTTATTGAAGTTGCTTTTTAGTTTTAACCAAAATTCAATTGTGTTTACGCTAGGTGTGGATACATCATAATTAATAGTTCCACCTGTTATAGCTCTTGTTTCTATTTTTCTCACCCTTTATTTATCAAAAATATAAAGTTTATCAATTTTTATAAAATCACTTCTATTAATCTTCTGTCTGTGTAAACTTCCTGTATCTGTCCAATATGAATCTAATGTCATATCATACTCGTAATCACGTTTAAGACTTAGTGTAGTTGCTCCCTCTTCATAGAAATCCATTTCTCCTATGCCTGAATATGCATGACCATTGTTCTCGGAGAATTTTATTCTATAGGCATAGTATCTGCCTTTGTTTGATATTTCATAGACTTTATCGGTATTCGCTGTAGTCCAAATTTGATTGCTCTGAGTGTCTAAATCATACCAACTGCCATTAATACCATCTGTAGTATCATTGCTTCCTTGAAGAACCCAACTCTTAGGCATTGATTTTAAAACACTACTATTTGTCATACTTCTGATTTTGTACTTTGTGACCCTTTTGTCATTTTTAAAACGAAATCCAAGAATACCTTGTGTAACTCCATTTTTTGAGCAATAACCTTCACTTGAATCTACTTTATCAAAAGCTTTCCAAGGTGAATAAGTGCCATTATACTCAGTTTCAGCAAAAGCAAAACCTTCTGAGGAAGATGTATTTGATGTTAGTTTAGGAACAATATAGCTACCTGCTTTAACTTCTTTTTCTTCAAGAAATTCATTAATATTAAAATCACTTTTAGATATAATAAAAACATCAGATAAAAAGCCTGCAAATAAATCAATTCTCACTTGAATGTACTGTTTAGTATCAGATAGTATGCTTCCATCTTCCGCAGTAGTAACCCAATCAGACCAATCTCTACCATTGTCTGATACTCTTGTTAGCACAGTGAATGTGCTTCCACCATTGATTTCGTTGTCTGTAAATACTTTCTCAAAATCTTGAAAAATATCTCCTAAATCAATTACATCAGAAGTCCAAGAACCTTGGTCTACATAAATAGTTCTTCCATCACCATCAACATCAATATCAACTAACTGTAAAGATCCTGTTGTTTTATCAATCATAGTTTTGTCATGCGTTCCTGAGATACCAATAGACAAGCCTATTTTTTTCTTCTCTGTATTACCGCCTACAATAGCCATATGAGCATTTTCCTTTCTTATTCATTAAATATGAATTATGCTTTCTTCTTGTCTATTTCCTGTATCAATAGACTCTATACCACCAATAAAAGTAATAAAGCTACCATTTACGTTTGTGAATGAATTGTCTAAAAACAAAACTATTAATTTAGTGTTTTTAGGTGATTTTATTTCTCCTATTCTAGCGTCTAAACCTTTGTTAACTAGATTGTCTTTTAGTTTTTCTAGTGAATATTTTCCTACGTCTATTGTATATACTTTCTCATTTGAAGATTCCAATAAAGAAAGCTTGTTGCTAGATGTTGTTATTTCTAAGTGGTCATTTTTATCGGGGAGATTTAACCAAAATCTTTTCATAATGTATTTCCTTTCTTATATTAGATTTTTAATAATTCAATTAGTTTGACCTGATCTATCGGCTCCTAAAGGGGCATAGAAGCGTTAAATTTCAATACCTCTAGACTTTAATACCCAAATGACCATTCAGTGATTTGTTAGATGTTAATTTAACTTCAATAAACCACCATTGAGGTCACTAGTTGTGAATGTTACTTCCAAGTGGTTCTGTTAAATAAGAAAAAAATCCCCTTAACAAAAGTGTTAAGGAGATCTTTAAAATTCAATTAATTTATGCTTTAATTACTGAGCCAACCCAAAGAATTTTCAAGTCTTTCATCTTTTGAAGATATTGTTTAGCGGTAGCTTCGTTTGCATATGTGCCTGTTTGGAAGTAGAACTTACCTTTGTTTTCATTGATTGTGATGTAATCAATGTTAGCAAGTTTGTTTTGCGCAACCTTAGCTTTGGCACTCTCAGCTTCTTTCTTCGTACTATACGTGCCTGACTGTATTCTGTAAGGTTTGTTTTTAGGTGGTGTATTTGTTCCACCTTTGCCTTGAATCTTGTTAAGAGCCTTTTCGACACGATTTAAGAAGTCCTTCCAAGTTCCACTGTCCAAGATTCTGTGTGGGCAATACTTACCTGACCAATCTTGATGTTTCTTCACAGAGTTTATTCCTAAGCCATGTTTATTCAATAGATAAGCTGTAAGCTCAACTGCATTATTCTCAGCTTTATCATATCTATCCCCACCAGTCTTAGAATAGCAGATTTCAACACCGATAGATTTCATGTTGCCATTTCCTCTACCATCACCACAATGCCAAGCTGCGCGATTATCAGGTACTACTTGAATGATTTCCTTATCGTCTACTGCATAGTGGAACGAAACTTGATTATTGTTGCTATTGTGATAACGAGCTTCATTCAGGGCAGGCGCGTCATTAGCTGTATTATGAATTGTGACATATTGAGGTGTCATGCTGTATGGTGCCTTAAGAGAATACTTAGCAGAGCTTACTAACATTTGTTTAATTTCTAACATATAATATCACCTTCGATTATTTAATTTTTTGAATACAAAAAAGCAGTCTATTTAGACTGCTTCTCATTGAGTGCTTCCTTGAATGTTTCTTCCATAGTTGCTAAGGCTTTAGATTTTCGAATATTGTTGTGAAACACAAACATTCCGAGTACTCCGTATTTGTCAACAAACATTTTGTAAACATAAGTAAGCTTTTTAAGCTTCCTGTTTTACTACCAAAACCAAGCTCAACTTGAACTTCATCGATTTTGTCAGGGTAGGCGAGATACTTTAGTAATAATATTTTTCTGCAACTTCAACATATCACTATGTTACTTTTTTGCAGTTTCTTCTAAAGATACTGTTTCTAAAATGTCACAGAAGTGATTGTAGCGCTCTGCTTCAATACCTGAAAACTCTTTATCAACTTCTAGTACAATACGTTGAATAGTTTTAATCATTTCAACTTTCTCATTTTTGACTTCGATAATAAATTCCTCATTCATTAACTTAGATACTTCCATGTTGAAAGAAAGACTATCCTCAAGGATAACGAACTCTTGACCTTTTTCATCTTTGTCACGAACAGGTTCATCATTTTCATCTTTCTTAGCGTAGTCTTGTAAAAGAATATCGCGCTCAGTAGCAATTAATTGCAACTGTTCTTCTAAGATACCAATGAAGCGAGAACGCATACGAGAGTCTTTTCCTTTTAATGCAAGCTCGTATAGGAAATCTCCGAAAGCTTTTAGTTCATAGTTTTTAAATACTAAAATCATATAAATTTATTCCTTTCCATTCAAAAATAGAGGGGAAGTCAACTTTTCCCTCTATTATATATTGTATATAATTATATTACTTTTACAAATGATTTCAAGAAATCTCTAAAAACTATTTTAAGGCAGTTTATAGGCATTAAATGATGAATGCATAAGCGCCACCTTTAGAACCTACTTGAATCACAGTGAAGATGTTATCTACCATTAAGATACGAGGTTCAATAACAGCTACTACATCATGGTCAATCCATGTTGGAATAGTAATTTCAGTTTCGACTTTGCGTCTACTTACAGTAATCTCAGTATCTACCTGAGATACTTTCTTAATATCAATAATAGTCTCAACTTGACTTACAGATTTAGTATCGATCACAGTGAGAACATCACTAGTGTATTTAACGTAAATCTCTGTGTCTGTGCCTGAGTCATTATAGCGCTGTACAGTGACAGATACTTCAATATTAGGTTTTGATACAAAGATTTCTGTTAAAACATCAGACTTAATATTTGGCTCAATTTCAACCCAAATATCATTTCTGTGTTTCACTTCAACCTCTACTTCAATTTTTGGTTTGGAAATATAGATTACAGTTTGAAGATTGTTTTTTCTACCAACTCTAGGTGTAATCTCAATTGGTATTTTATCTTTTGCTACATTGATTTCTGTGTAAACAACAGAAGTCCACATTTCATTAATTTCAATTTCTGTATCTACTTGATTTTTGTCATGAGTGGGGACAGTAATTTCTACATTAATTGAAGGTTTTGTTACTGCAACGATTGTGTCAATAATGCTTGTGTCTCTTAAAGCACTTGAAATCTCAGTTAAAACAGAAGGTCTGTTGACAGCAATTTCAGCTAAATATCTATCATCATCACGAGATTTTCTAGCACTGATTTCAATTGGGATTTTATGTTCATCACGAATTGCTGAGATAATTTGAGTGGGTACATAAGGCTTGCTTGCTGAAATTTCAACTAGTTCTTCAAAGTGTAAAGGAACTTCTTTTCTGTGAACATAGATTTCAGCGTTAATTGGTCTAAAACTAAAAACTGAATCAACAGTAATCTCAGTATTTTTATCAGAATTTTTTCTTCTGTAAGCAAAGATTTCAGTTAAATGCTGGCTTCGACCTTGAGAGAAAATTCTTGAATCAAAGTATTTAACAACTAATTTAGGAGGGAAAATAGTCTCTCTAGTGTAGAACGTTGTTTGACCAAATTCTGTTTCATTAGATAGGCGAACAATAAAACCATTATTAATCTTCTCTAGCGCAACCCAATCTTTAACAATTTCAAGGACATCAAACTCAATATATCCTTCTTCTGTATTTACAGTAAACTTATTAGAAATTAAGTCAATAGGGTTAGGTTTATTAAGGTTTGTGATGTTGTTTTCTTGCCATGCGCTATCTGCATTTAGAATCTCAAGTTTTATATTATTTGGGACTATACCTTTATAATATAATCGTAAGTAGGATTCTTTTAAAACATATGAGTGGTTAATCGAAGATAAATCAAACTGTACGAATGAGCGCCAAATATCTTCTTGACTACGACCAACAACCATAGATGAATTTTTACCATAGTTGATAGATTGGTAAGCTAACTCTTCTCTTGTAAAAGAGTCTTGAGTAGGATTGAATATATCTGTAACAATTGGTGGTTGTTGAACCTCGTAGACTGCCCACATTCTATTGTGAGGTGGTACTTCAATCTCTGCTTCTAAGAAGTTGTAACCAATAGGTTGAATCTCTGTGTAAACATCTGAGTTACCACGATACATGACATTTAGGTAAGTATCTTTAGTGTTAATACCCAAAGCACGAGAGATAAGCTCAGTTTCTTTAAGGCTTTCTCTTAATGGTCTAGCTACAATTTCAACATCTTGCTCAGTTCTCCCTACCGCAATAAGCTTATATTTTGCTTTAAAGCTGTTGTTAGGTGGTACTTCAATCTCTGTTTCTAAGAAGTTGTGACCAACAGGTTGAATTTCTGTATAAACATCTGAGTTACCACGATACATTACGTTTAGATAAGTGTCTTTAGTGTTAATACCCAAGGCACGAGAGACAAGTTCAGTTTCAGTAAGACTTTCTCTTAGTGGTCTAGCTACAATTTCAACATCTTGTTCAATCTTTCCTACAGCAATAATCTTGTATTTTGCTTTAAAGCTGTTGTTAGGTGTTACTTCAATCTCTGTTAGAACTTCATTGTCAATACTAACCTCTATATACATATCAGAAGAGCCATCAATTGATGATTCTCCTGGCTTATTTCTTTGAGAGGAAATTTCTAATTCAAAATTTTTATCCTCCATATAATCACTTCCTTATCACATTGTATTGTGATTAGGCTTTATCTGCTCTCACGATAATATCAAAAGCACCGTTAGCGTCAGGTGTTGCGCCTAATTCAGATTTTAGTCGAATGAAGAATGGCTTTTCTTCGTTGTTTTTTAGCACACCACTTAGTCTTAAATCAGGCTGAGGTGTGAAAGGAGATTGGCTTGTACTAAACTCACAAATCATTCCTGTGGGGAAGTTCGCTGTGTTTGCATACAAATGAATATCTTTAACATCATATCCATATTGGTTTTTCAGTACAATCTCATGTTCAAGTGTAGTTTGACCTGCAATAATGATACCAAA
>NZ_JBNNUW010000040.1:0-22293 GCF_050280125.1 Lysinibacillus sp. NPDC093692 | reverse complement strand
ACAAATGGTATGTATGGGATAAAGAATCAAGTAAATTTGTGGTAGCAGATACCTCTACTGAGCAAGACATCATGAAAAATGGTATGACACATAAGGACTTAAACAATTTAACCGATAAGCAATGGCGCACATGGAAAGATGAATATATTAATATTGGTATGTTCTTAGTAGATAACCCTCGTGACACAATCAAAACAATTGTTGAAACAGTTTCTTTTGAAGACTACTTACCTCGTGATACTTCAACTATTAAGAACACAAGTTTAAATATCATAAACACTACTGCAAAGATTGATATTGAATTTAATGGGAATGTCCTTAAAGGTATTCTAAGTGATGATGATTTAACTCGTGTTCAATATCGTGTTCTATTAAACGGTGGAAACTACTACCCTTCCGATGGAAGCTTTACAAAACTTGGTGCATCACCTCAGAATATCGAACTAGCAATTGGTAGTAAAGATATTAAGATTGATGATTGGAATACGCTTAAAGTAGAGTTCCAAGACTCTTTTGGTACTACTGATTATTGGTCAAGGCAATTCATGGGAACATATTCAGGTCTTATGTTCAAAGATATATATGGTCAATACTTCTCTAATGAAATCGGTGAGGTTCTACAATACCTTGATTTTGGTATCATTATTGCAGGTCAAACTACACTTGAACATGAGATTGTACTGAAAAACCAATATGGATATGATGTTAAAGATATTCATTTGTATGCTAATACAGCAAACTTCCCGACAGGAATGACTTGTGAATTTAGTACAAGCCAATCTCCTTTTACACCTCAGCCTGATTTAAGACTAAGTGGTGTGCTAAAAAACAACGAAGAAATACCATTCTTCATTCGACTAAAATCTGAATTAGGCGCAACACCTGACGCAAACGGTTCTTTTGATATTATCGTGAGAGCAGATAAAGCCTAATCACAAAAGGTTACGCAAAACAAACTTGCCAACATTGATTACATCACAATCAAAGAAGACAAAGATAAGTTCTACTTCTAAACATGCACATATGCAAACGAAGCTTCCGCTAAACAAAAGATGAAAGACTTGAAAGTTCTTTGGGTTGGCTCAGTAAAAAGCATAAATTAATTAAATTTTAAACATCTCCTTAGCGTTTTTGTTAAGGAGAATTTTTTTGTTTATTTGACAGAACCACTTGGAAGTAACATTCGCAACTGGTGACCGCAATGGTGGTGATAGAAACATAACAGGAAATATTGAAGCTGTTAAAGATAAAAACAAGTCAGTTGTTAAATTGCCACGGCGTCAGCAGGTAAAAAAACTGTTAATGCAACTTGTCTCATATTATTACACACAAAAGTTATATAATTGTATCAAAAGGATAAAACATTGATTTTATAGGGTAAGGGGCTTTCTCCCCTACCCTATTTTTTATGTTTTTCTAGAATACTTCAATACAAAGAAGGAGATTGATAAAAATGTTATTCACAAATTCAGGAAACAATCAAGCAATCAGTATTCCCTATAACTGGGACGCTAATTATGCAAATGGTAAAAACTTTTGCTTAGTACAACCTACTTACGCATAAGAAAAGCGATTTCTATTTAATACAGAAAATTCAGGTCATATGTTTTGATTTGTTCGGTCAAGGGATGAAACTATTCTTCGCAATGTCCGATGGTTCCTTTAACTTAAATGGTAGAAGAATTGAAATTGAGTACATTGATGATGAAGATGGAAAAACATATCATTTAACAACAAACACTTTGAAATCAAAGACCTTATCACATATAAAGAAACCTTTACAGATTTCAATAATGTACAAGGGCTACAAAAATCTAATTTAAAGTCAATTAACTTTGGTTACAAGACAACTTAAACGAAAGATGATACTCAATTATTCTTATTATTCTTTCAGCCTGTTGTTTCACTTCCCTTTAATGAGAGTGCTTTTATTGAAGTTAAAATAACTTCTAACAAATCAATGAATGGTCATTTGGAATTCAAATCAAGAGGGATAGAAATAGAACGCTTCTATGCCCCTTTAGAAGCCCATAGAGCAGGTCAAATGAATTTGGTAATCATTAGTTAACTAAGAAAGGAAAATCTCTATGAAAAGATTTTGGTTACATCTACCTGATAAAAATGATTCCTTAGAAATAACTACCACTAATAACAAGTTATCTTTATTTGAGTCTTCCAATGAGAAAGTCTACACAATAGACATAGGAAAATACTCACTTGAAAAATTAATAGACAACCTTGTTAGCAAAGGCTTAAATGCCAAAATGGGAGAGATTAAATCTCCTAAAAACACAAAATTAATTGTGTTGTTTTCAGAAGGCTCATTCACAAACGTAAGTGGTAATTTTGTTACCTTTATTGGTGGTATTGAATCTATTGATACAGGAGATAGACAAGAAGGTAATATAATCCATACTTAATACTAAGAAAGGAAAATGTAATTATGGCTCTTATAGGCGGAAATACAGAGAAGAAAGAAATAGGCTTATCTATCGGTGTCTCAGGAACACATGATAAAACTAAAATTAACAAAGACACAGGTTTTTTAGAGTTAGTTGATATAGATGTAGATGGTGATGGAAGACCTATCTATGTAGAACAAGGTTCTTGGACTTCTGATGTTATTGACTTAGGCGATATTTTTCAAGACTTTGAGAAAGTATTCTCAGACAGCACAGTAAATGGAGCAAGCTCATTCACTGTATTAACAAGAGTTTCTTCAAATAATTATGATTGGTCTGATTGGGTTGCTATTGCGGAAGATGGAACAATTCAGTCTGAAACTAAACAATATATTCAGATGAGAATAGACTTATTAGCAGGGTTTGTGTCTGATGTTTTTCTTATAGCTAAAAGCGATTTTAATATCAACGAGTTTCTTGAAGAAAATGAAGTAAAAGCAGGTAGCTATATAGTACCCAAATTAACATCAAACACATCTTCCACAGAAGGATTCCCCTTTTCCTCAGGATTTTTCAGTGCAAGTTATAGTAATTGGCACGCTTTTGATAAAAGTACAGCAACTTACTTTTGCACTATTGCAGGTCAAACAAGTGGATCTTTAGGATTCAATTTTAACAGTAAAAAAAGAATAACTAAATACAAACTTACAAGCCCTAGTGCTAGTGGTCAAATCAATTATATGCCTAAGAATTGGGCTCTTCAAGGGAGCAATGATACTACAGATGGTGTTAATGGTAATTGGAAAGACTTAGATAAACAGACTAATCAAATATGGACTACAGTAAGCACAGAAAAAGTATATGTATTATCAAATAAAACTAAATATCATGCCTACAGAATTAAGTGGTCTGAAAATAATGGTAATGTAACTTATTCAGGCATTGGAGAACTAGACTTTTACGAGGATGGAACAACTTCACTAAAGCTCAAACGTGATTACTCATATGATATGAAAATGGATATCAAATGGTCAGATGAAGGAAGTTTGCACAGAATGAAAATTACTCGTAACCAATGGCAAAGAATTGACAGAATTGAGGTGTTGTAAATGGACATTGTGACAAGCTATGACCATTGGGGTGGAAAAGGCGATAGAAGAAAAATACTTAGTGGTAACCCAGAAGTATTTGATGGAACCGAATCTACCTATATGTATTATGGCAACCTTGCACAAATTAATATAGACATTATTTTTAGTGGTCTAGAAGGAAAATTGTATATTGATGGCATTAAGGTGATTAGAACCAACTATGGTTTTATTAATAAAGAAATACTATTGAATGGTAAATATATAGGAACTTTTAATGATAATGTAGACTCTCCACTACCAATGTTAACAATAAGGAAAAACGATAAGTTAACAATCAGAGGGAAAAACAATCAAACAGGTGGAGGAACATACCCAACCTATATCAGAGAAATAGAACTCAAAACATATTTCGTTCCTGATAAGTCTTTTATTTATCATGAAGGAGAGTACAAAAAAGTTAAACGAGAAGAAGTTAACTCAGTGTTCTACAATGGTACAAGTTCTTATATGAGAACAACAAAAGTTCACAAATATAACGTAGTGACATTAGAAACTTGGGTTAAACCATATGTAATTTCTAGCTCATATCAAGATATTATGTCAAACGTTGAAAATGGAGGACACTCTATAGGTCTTCTAAATGGAAAAGCTTATTCAAGATTTTATTTAAATGGTGCTTATAGATATTGCTATGGAAACGAGCTTCCATTAAACCAATGGTCGCATATAGCAACGACATTTGATGGCAACACCATACTATTTTATATAAATGGTGTTAAGGTGAGTGAGCTAAAATATAGTGGAGAAGTTTCAAACACATCTGCTATATTCTCAATAGGAGCTAACCCTGCTGTTACTTCGGGTTATATAGAGTATTTTAAAGGAGAAATAAAAGATTCAAGAATTTGGGATGTTGCTAGAACAGAATTACAAATATCAACAAACATGTATCAACTCTCTGAAAAAGATAGTATGTCTGATAATTTAGTAGCATGGTATCCACAAGACGAAACATTTGGTACAGTGTGTAAAGATAAAAGTAAGTATGCCGGTGATGGAACTTATTCAAACACTACTATTTTATCTGAATACCTCCCGAAAAGAATAGTATCATTTTCTAACACTCTCCCTAGCTCTACCCAATTTTTAGAACATGGTATATCCCTAACACCCCTATTTGACAGAGAGGTAACAGAATTAGAACCTACTGAAATGACACTTAAAAATGACATCTTAGTGTCAGGAGAAGTTGGAAAAGTGTTCAGCAAGCCAATTGACTTAAGAAAACATTTCGATATTAGAACTATCAGAACTGAGGTGAGGTGAGGTGAGGTGAGGTAATGAATGATAGAGTTATATGGGATATAAATAATATGGATATAAGAAGTATTAAAGTAGAGGTGAAATAAATGGTAATTACAATAGATGGGAATTGGAGCAACGGAAGTTTAAGAACAGGCGTTTCTAACCTTGGAGGGGTCACTACCAATGGGCTTAGAAGACTAGGAGATGGTATATTTTATTGTGAAATTCTTTCTGAAAACACAGTGAGTTATAAACATATAGGTGTTGCAACCCCTCTTAATCAAAGTTGGATTAGCTACGGAAAGTTCACTAATGCCCTATATCCAATTGGCTCAGCAGTTGCCGGTGCAACATATGGTATTCTCCTTGACTTAACAGGTACAGTTGGAAAGTTCAGTTGGAACAAAGATGGTGGAGAATTTTCTAGTTGGATTAACTTAATTGATTCACAAGGAAACACGATTAAAGATTTTAGATTAGGTATAGTCGGAAGTTCTTCAGGTGGAGGCACACAATATTTTACCCTCAACTATAATGCAAAAACATTTAAAACAAAACATAGTGATATTTTAGGTGTGGCTAAAGGAGAAGTTTACACTTTTGATGGCTCTGAGAAACTTCGGTTAGAAAAATCTCTGTTTAAATCTAAAAATAAGACATATTCACTAAAATTAACTGACACTTGGCACAATCTTAAAATGACCTCTAATGATACCCCTTCTCCTTTGGTAGCTAGTGCTAGTAGCATTTGGAGTGCCACTTTCCCTGCTTGGAAAGCATTTAATGGAACAAATAATGATAGTAATGATTGTTGGGTAACAGTTGGTGGCTCAATAGCAGGTTGGGTTCAACTGGATTTCGGTTCCCCTAAATACTGTAATCAAATAAAACTTACTTCCAGGTCTGGAAGTACAGCAAATGCTTGCCCAAAAGATTTCACAATAACTGCATCAAATGATGGTATAGTTTTTGACAAGATAGCAAATATCACAGGACAAACAAAGTGGGCATTAAATGAAACTCGTATGTTTACATTTAAAAATGCTAAAAAATATCGCATTTATAGATTATTAATAATTTCTAATGATGGATATAGTAGTTATAGTGCTATTGGACAATTACAATTTGGATATAAAGGCAACACTATGATTGGCTTACCTAAAAGTTCACAAGATAACTTTATTAAATATGGTCAAATAGAGCTATTAAAACTAAATGAGCCTATACCAATTAAAAACTACCTTTTACAACGCAAAGTTTCGGAAAATTCAGAAGAAACACGAGCAACAAAATTAGATAGAAAACCTTTAAGTATAGGTTTTAATTAGAGAATTGAGGTGAAGTAATGGCGGTAAAACAAATATCCTTCAAGTGTACTAAAGCAAGCTCTTATTACACTATAGGAGGTGTTAGATTCTATGATAGAGAAGGAAACATTTATCCTATACAATTTTCTACAAAAAATAGCGCAACATCAAATGTATTCTATATTAAAGGAACTGACATAACAGGAACGGTAAATACTACAAATAGTTGGGGTACTTATTATTATGTAGATTCTCCATTTGATACTGATAAATCAATTGTTACTAATTATCCAAGCATTAATTATTGGCTAAGTAACTCCGCAGATACTATAAAAATATCCTTTAATACTCCTATAGCTATAAGTAAAATTGACTTTGTTCCATATTGTGCTAATGGCACAGATAGAAAACAAAACTCAGTTGAAGTTGTAGCTATAGGTGAAGATGATAGCATATTACTACAAGAAATGCACAATACTTCAACGTATGTAGAAAACCAAGTCTACTCTATTCAAACACCAAATCTAACTTATTACGACAATTTTTTGTTAAAATCTAACAATAAGATATATTCTATTAAATCAACCAATACTATATATGAAACAAAAATGACATCTAACACTGTACCTTCCCCATTCGTTGCTAGTGCAAGTAGTGAATATAATTCTAATTATTCTGCTTGGAAAGCTTTTAACGGGACAATAAATACAAACCAATATGACTATTGGTGTACAAACAATATTGCGACAGGGTGGGTTCAAATAAAATATGACTCTAAAAAAATTGTAAATAGAATAAGATTAACAAGTTCAGGAACTACCGCTGAGGTTACAAAAGGAACACCTAAAGACTTTAATATACTAGCTTCTAACGATGGTACGAATTTTGTCAAACTAGGAAAATTTAGTGATCAAACAAATTGGGGCATAGCAGAAACAAGGGAATTTACTTTTTTTAATATGACAGCTTATCAATATTACAGACTGGAAGCCCTTAGTAGCAATGGAGCAACCTATGTTAGCATAGGAGAGATTCTATTTGGATACAACTTAAACTTGTTATATTCATTACCAACTATATCTCAACAAATTTTTGTTGATTATGGTTATACTTCATTAACAAACATAAGTAGACCAATATTTAATGAAATATATATTTTACAAAACCATGTATCAAAAAACGAGGAAGGTCTTTGGGCAACTCAATTAGATAAAAAACCGCTCACTATTAGTTTTAAATAGTTTTAAACTATTTATAATAATGCTGAGTTTTTTTGACTTCTTAATACAATAAGAAAAGAATAATTTTTAATGGCAACAATTGGACAAGCCTTAACTGCTCCTGAGAACGGTTGGAAAAGATATAATGGCAACGATATTTTATTTACTTACTCAGGTAGTTATACTTATGGAGCAAACTCTAATTATTATAAATCAAATAGAACTCTTTTAAACGAAAACGGTATGATAGCTTTCAATTTCACAGGAAATAAATAGAGAATTATAGGAGTTTCGGGAAGTTCTTCTGATTCTACTAGTGTTAGTATTTTTATAGATGGACGAGAGCATATCATAAACCCAGTAGCACAAAGCTCTATTATGGTTTTTCAATCTTTAGTTTTTGAGAAAAGCTCTCTATCAAATGAAGAGCATAATGTACAAATAAAAAATAATCATTCGAAGTATTTCGCATTTGACTGTATAGATATAGATTCAAATGGAGAATTGAAGCAATTTAAGAAATACATCAAGAAACTAGCACTTAAAAATCCTAGCGATTGTGATAAGATATATTCCCTATCAGAAAACACCCTAATTCACCTTCTAGATAGCTCAGATAAGAACATGATTTTACATGGTATTGAACAAGGTAAAGAGATTCAATTAGATATACCATTTGATAAACATAGACACTTTAATGACACACCTGTTGCTAATGTGAGTGGTAAAGTGTTTACACATGACATTGGTAAGGTTAATACTTTGAACATCATAGAGATTGGAGAGAAAAAGAAATTTGAGTCTATCTATACTTGGTACAACACAAACATGACTTCTGATACTGCTCCTGCCCCACTTGTTGCGAGTGCTAGTAGTGTTAACTCAAGTATATATGGGGCATCTAAAGCTTTTGATGGTAACACAGTAGATAGTTCATCATATAACACGTGGGCTTCTGCATCTGGTCAACACCTAGAGTCATGGTTAAAACTAGATTTTGGAACAGAGAAGAAAGTGAACCGTATAGCTCTAACAGCTCGTAGAATTGAAAATATTGACCAAATGCCAAAGACCTTTACTATAGAAGGCTCAAATGATGACACACAATGGGCAGAACTAGGCAGCTTTAGTAAAGATGATTGGCAAGGAATAACAACATATATATTCAATCTAAAATATGGTAGCTATAGATATTTCAGAATAGTAAACCATACAACAAACGGTAGTAACGTAGCGTCATGGTGCGAAGTTAAATTTGGATATAAAAGAGAGGTGAAGTAAATGGCAACAACAGAGCAATTAATGGAACATTATGGTGTCGCATGGTTTGGATTTGATGAAGCAAGTGGAAACGTTGTAGACAAGCTAGGTAATGGCTATACAGGCACAGTTACAGGAGCTACTAGAGTTAGTGGTTGGAATGATGAAGGTCACGCAATGGATTTTAACGGTAGCAATCAATATATTACTACTAATTTTAAACCGCCAACAGGCGAATTAACCGTCAGATTCAAAATTAAAGTAAGAGGAGACTTTTCTCAGCAATACAATGTTTTTTCAACGCAAGGATGGACTACAACAGGTAACGGTATTGATATAGCTATAAGAGGTACTGACCCTATCAATAATGGAAAGGTAGTAGTAAGGGTTAATAACACATCAAACCCAGTATTCTCTGATAAGAAATTAGAGACTGATAGATGGTATGATATTATGGTTTCAGTCAATTTTTCAAAACAGGTTTGCCATATTTATATTAATGATAGTATATCATCTATTGGATTCTTAGACCAATTAGTTACTAGTCATACTAATAATCTTGTAATAGGGCGAACATCTATCAATAATGCTAATCAATATCTTAATGGGCAATTAGATGATTTACAAATCTACAACAAAGCTCTCTCCCCTTCTGACTTCACACAAAAACGTTTATTAGTTAAAACAACAGACAATAAAAACCTTGTTTTATCCCCTAACACAACTCGTGTAAAAGAGATTCCAAACACAGCAGAATATATGATGTTAGCTCAAGGTGGAGTTATAAAAGAGATTGATTCATCAGTTAAAACACCACCTATTGATTTTACTAAAACCACAACTGAATATGAGATTGTGACTAATAACAAAACACCACTAGGTAAAGGCAGAATGTTTACTATTCCTATCAGCAATGATTTTAAAACTGCAATGATTGAGGACAACTATTAAACTAGTTGTCCTTTTAATATGGAAAAATACTGGAGGTCAATACAATGGCTAATAGTAAAGAGAATTTAAACAAGTATGTTAGGATTGACCTGTGAGTTTAGTACAAACCGATCTCCTTTCACACCTCAGCCTGATTTAAGACTAATTGGTGTGCTAAAAAACAACAAAGAAATGCCATTCTTCATTCGACTAAAATCTGAATTAGGTTCAACACCTGACGCTAACGGTTCTTTTGATATTATTGTGAGAGCAGATAAGTTCTACTTCCACATAGGCACATATGCTTCCGCTAAACAATATTTTCAAAAGATGAAAGACTTGAAAAATTCTTTGGGTTGGCTCAGATATAAAAGCATAAATTAATTGAAATTTAAAGATCTCCTTAACGCTTCTGTTAAGGAGAATTTTTTTGTTTATTTGACAGAACCACTTGGAAGTAACATTCCCAACTAATGACCGCATTGGTGGTGACAGAAACATAATAGGAAACATTGTTGAGGTTATAGACTGTTGGTTTAATGTTCGTGTAGATAGTTTGGGAGAAGTGGAATTAAAGATAAAAACAATTCAGTTGTTAAATTGCCACAGCGTCAGCAGGTAAAAACTCGTTAGTGCAACGTGTTTCTTACCGTTACATGTAAAAGTGACATAATTATATTCAAGAGATAAAACATTGATTTTACTGGGTAAGGGGCTTTCTCCCCTACCCTATTTTTTATGTATTTTTTAAAGAAAACTTCAATGCAATGAAGGAGATTGATAAAAATGTTATTCACAAATTCAGAAAATTTTCAAGCAATCAGTATTCCCTTTAACTGGAACGCTGATTACGCAAACGGCAAAAACTATGCTGAGTATGACCTACTCACGCATAAGAGCAATGATTTCTATTTAATTCAGAAAAATCAGGTCATACGTTTTGGTTTGTTCGGTCAAGGGATGAAGTTATTCTTCGAAATGTCCGATGGTTCTTTTAACATAAATGGTAGAAGAATTGAGATTGAGTACATTGATGATGAAGTTGGCAAAACATATCATTTAACAACAAACTTTGAAAACAAAGACCTTATCACATACAAAGAAGCTTACGCTGATTACAGCAACGTTCAAGGTATTCAGCAATCAAATATTAAGTCAATTAATTTTGGCTACAAAACAACTTACACGAAAGAAGATACTCAACTATTCTTCCAACCTGTAGTTTCAATTCCTTTTGATGAAAGTGCTTTTATTGAAGTCAAATTAACTTCTAACAAGTCTATGAATGGTCATTTGGTATTCAAGTCAAGTGAGATTGAAATAGAACGCTTCTATGGCCCTTTAGAGGCCATAGAGCAGGTCAATTAAATTGGGTTATCAAATTAGTCACTAAGAAAGGAAAATGCTCATATGAAAAGATTTTGGCTTAATCTACCTGATAAAAACGATTCATTAGAAATAACAACAACAAACAATAATCTTTCTTTATTTGAGTCTTCAAGTGAGAAAGCATACACAGTAGATGTAGGAAATTACTCACTAGAAAAACTAAGAGACAATCTAGTAAGCAAAGGATTAGACGCTAGAATTGGAGAAATCAAAGCCCCTAAAAACACTAAACTATTGGTGTTGTTCTTAGATAGCTCATTCACAAATGTAAGTGGTAGTTTCATTACCTTTATTGGTGGTATAGAGTCTATTGACAAAGGCGACAGACAAGAAGAGAATATAGTTCACTAAGGAAGGGAGATGCTCATATGGCTACAATAGGTGGTAATACAGAGAAGAAAGAAATAGGCTTATCCATCGGTGTCTCAGGAACACATGATAAAACCATGATTGACAAAACAACAGGCTATCTACGACTAGTCGATGTTGATGTCGATGGACAAGGAAATCCTGTTTATATAGAACAAGGCACTTGGACTTCTGATGCAATTGACTTAGGAGATATTTTCCAAGAGTTTGAAAAAGTTTTCACAGACAATAAATTAAATGGCGCAAGTTCATTCGCTGTACTAACAAGAGTTTCTGACAATGGTATAAATTGGTCTGAATGGATTGCTATTGCGGAAGATGGAGCAATTCAATCTGAGACTAAACAATACATTCAAGTGCGAATAGATTTGTTTGCAGGGTTTGTGACAGATGAATTTATTATAGCAAAAAGTGATTTTGAGAAAAACAAGTATGTTGAAGAAAAGGTGGTACGTGATGGTAGCGCTTTAATGCCCACTTTAACATCAAATACATCTTCCCCACTTGGTTTTGCTTTTGCTTCTAGTGAATATAGCGCTTCATATTCACCTTGGAAAGCTTTCTCTGATTCAGGCTATTATAGTTCATCAACTAATATTATAAGTGGTTTTTTAGGATTTTATTTCAAAAGTGAAGTAAGAATTACTAAATACAGGCTCAGAAGTCATAGTGGAAGCGCAACCTATTTAAACTCCATGCCTAAGAACTGGGTTCTTCAAGGAAGTAATGATACTACAAATGGTATTAACGGTACTTGGGTAAATTTAGACACACAAGCTAACCAAATTTGGACGACAGGAGACACCGATAAAATATATAGCATACAAATAAAAAATAAATATAATGCTTATAGAATTAATTGGTCTGCAAACAATGGTAATTCAAGTTACACAACTTTTGGAGAGCTAGATTTTTATGAGGATGATACAACATCACTAAGCCTTAAACGTGACTATCAATATGACATGACATTAGATAAAATTTGGTCAGACACAGGAAGTTTACACAGGCAAAAAATCACTCGTGATGATTGGGTGAAGATTGATGAATTGAACGTGGTGAAATAAGTGATTAACAATATTTTATTAGAGAATATAAAAACACAGATAGCTATGGATAAGTATGGATTGTATTGGTATCAATTTAATGAAGTGTCAGGAAACGCTACAGATTCAAAAGGAAGCCCATATATTGGAACATTATCTAATGCAACTCGTGTAACTGGATGGAATGGTGAAGGGAATGCTATTGACTTCAATGGTAGTTCTTTAGTAACTTTTAACAACAGCTTAATGACATATGGTGAGAAAACTATTGTTCTAAGATTCAAAACGTCATCTCTCAATAATATGTATATTTTTGAAAATTATGCAACAAACACAGTAAATCAGACTGGCTATAATTTAGGTATAAAAGAAGGAAAACTTCTTATGAGGCGTTTTACATCAACTGGTGCAGGGGCTACATATGCTTTTGATATAAGGTCTACTGAGACATACAATGACAACCAATGGCATAAAGTCATGTTTACTTGGAATGGAAATATAAATCAAGAGGCGAAACTTTATGTTGATGATATGTTAGTTGGTTCTCAAAAGTCAACAGCGAATGAAACCAGTGTAAACTTCGCCACTCAGAACCTTGTTATGGGAGGCTGTAAATTAACAACATATAGACAATATTTCACTGGTCAAATAGATGATTTTCAAGTGTATAACAAAGTTCTTACTCCTAGTGATTTTACTATAGATAAAACTTTTATTTTACATGATGGTGAATATAAGAAACTAAATCCAAAGAAGCCTGCCAAAGAAAGCATAAATATCTTACCAAAGATGGTTGACACCAATGAAAATGACTTAATGAAGGTGTATACTAACAGGACTATGTACAACCCTACTTATGTAGCTTTTGATGATTCTAACAGAGAGGCAAGAACTGTAAATCGCTCAGGAACAACTAGTATCATATTTACTATGGAACTAAAAAAAATAAAGCCTATTATAGATAGTATTATATTAAATTTTTACTATGTTAGGGATATTATTTTCTATGGTGTAAGAGATAATGGAGAGAGTGTTGAACTGTGTAGTTCTGATAGTATTACTTTCTCAAATAGTTTCATAAAAGAATTTAAGTTTAACAATACAGAAGCTTTTTCAAAATATGAAATACATCTAAATGGTGGAGAAAGTGGTGAAATAGGACTTAAAAGCGTAAAGTTAATTCAAAAATATGAGCCATATATTCCTGCTTATTGGTCAACAATATCTAACACTATTCCTACTTCAACACTATTCCTTGAAAAAGGAATGAACACCATCTCTCCCCTATTAGACAGAGAGGTAGCAGAACTAGAACCACTCCAAATGGTACAGAGAAATGATGTTTTAGAAAATGATGAAATTGGTAAGGTGTTTAGTAAGCAAATAGATTTAAAAAAGTATTTTGACATAAGAAGTATTAGAACTGAGGTGAGATAAGTGAACGAAAAAATTTGGTATGATATTAAAATGACATCTGCTAACACCCCTTCTCCTTTTGTTGTGAGTGCTAGTAGCATGTTCAGCTCTGCCTATGATGGTTGGAAAGCATTTGATGGGCTGTTAGTTAACGATGGTGGCAATGCTAGATGGCTTACATCAAATGGTACAAAGACTGGTCATATAACTATTAAGCTAGACCAATTGAGAATAATAAATTTAATTCGAATAGATATGTCTCAAAGTGGTGCTACCTTATTTCCAACTCAAATGGCTATTCATGGCTCTAATGATGGTGCAACATTTAAAAAGATAGCAAGTTTTAACAGACCAATAGAGAACATATCAGAACAAGAGTTTAATAATAACACACCATATTTATATTACAGAATAGAAATACTAGCGAATAATGGTGGTGCTTACACAGGTTTAACAGAAGTTAAACTAGGGTATGTAAATCAAAAGAAACCGATAAATAAAACACTTATTTTACATGATGGTGAGTATAAAAAGTGCGTTCCACTTTCTCCTGAGAAGCAAGAAGTGTGGTCTGATGATTCAGTTAATATAGTTCAGAAAATGACATCTAACAATTCTGCTAATCAGATTGCTTATATGTCATATGGTGGTGGTAGCGTTAACACTAGAGTTGGCTCTGCGTTCAATGCTTTCGACTATGCTTCAAACAGTAATATAGTTAGAACAAGTGTAAGTCCAAAAGGATTTTTGTCTATAGTATTTAATGAAGGTAAAGAGATTGGAGCTTATTCTTTATATGGCGAAGTAAGAAGTAGTGCAGACCCTAGAGATTTCACTTTAGAGGGTTCTAATGACACAACAAATGGTGAAGATGGTAACTGGACAGTAGTTGATACAAGAGTCAATGTATCTTATCAAATGAATATATGGAAGAGATTCGAACTAAATGAATCAGTTTCCTATAAAGCCTATAGATTAAACATTACAAGAACTTATTCTCCTAATTCAGATGCAGTAATAATAAGTGAGATAATGTTTCATCCACCTAAAAAACTACTATCTCCATATGAACCTGAAAAAAAATCTCATTGGAAAGTTGTTTCTGATGCTTTACCTAATGAAGATTTATTTATATCAGAAGGAATGGACAATCTATCTCCCCTACTTGACCGAAAAGTAACAGAATTAGAACCATTACCAATGACAAATAAAAGTGAGATTTCAAATGGTGATGTAGGGAAAGTATTTAGTAAGACACTCGATTTAAAGAAGTATTTTGACATAAGAAGTATAAGAATAGAGGTGAAATAATGATAGATATTGATAAAGTCACATGGGATAGCGCAAAAATTAATCATAGCGCTACAGTATTTAGCAATAATGACTTGACAGCTTATATAAAACATTCAGACCAAACTGTTGTGACAAATTATCCTAAAAGTAGTGGGAAGTGGTACTTTGAGCTAAAGATGGGTTCTATATTAAATGCTATGGTAGGAATTGTATCAGTAAAAAGTGGGTATGGAAGTACCCATAACTCTACACTAAGTAGATATTATGCAATAAATGGCAGTAAAATTGAAGGCAATACATCACAGTCATATGGATTAGCATATTCTAATAACGATACTATTGGTATCGCACTGAATCTAGATGATGGCACTATTGAATTTTATAAAAATGGTGTCTCTCAAGGTATAGCATTTAGGACTCTTTCTGAACTAGGAGAAGTGTACCCTGCATTTACAACAAATGACACAAGTAGTAGTATCACAGTGACCGCAATCTTTGAGGAACAATTATTCAATTACCCTATTCCAAATGGATATAAACCTTATGGGCTTCTTCCTTATTCAAAAATACTTCTTAAATCAAACAATAAGATTTATTCAATTGAATCAAATAATTCCTTATACAAAACATATATGACCTCTGATACTGTCCCTGCTCCATTAAGGTCGAGCGCAAGTAGTGTTTATATAAATGCTTCTTCATATCAAGCATGGAGAGCATTTAGTGAATCAACAAATAATTGGATGGCAGACAACGTTCCACAATGGGTACAACTAGATTTTGGTAGTAAAAATATCTTTAATAGAGTGAGGATAAAAAGCTCTAATGAAGCAAATCAATCACCAAAGAGATTTCAAGTGCTTGGCTCAAATGATGGTAGCAACTATCATGTTATACAAGAGTTTTCAGTAAACACGTGGGAAGCCAATACATGGAAAGAGTTTTACTTTAAAAAGAGTGATTATACTGTATACAGAATCAATGTTCTAGAAGTTTATTCTCCTAACACTTATAACAGGGTCTCTATAAATCAAATAATATTTGGCTTAGATAGTAATGTGTTAATAGAGCTTACAACATTAGATATTGAATATGGTCAACAATCATTATTAGAACTAAATAAAACAATGATTAATAAAAACTACCTTTTACAAGTTGAAGTTTCTGAAATTTCAGATAATATATGGGCAAAGCAGTTGGATAGAAAACCATTGAGTATAGGATTTAATTAAAGAATTGAGGTGAAGTGAATATGGTGAATTTCTTAAATGTAAAAAGTGAGACAAATAGCATTGACCAAGATTTGTCTAACGTATTCAAAAAAGGTACACTTGATTTCTTTAATACTACCTTCAATATGTTACCTCCAAAATCTTGGTTAGAGATAAATGTATCATTCAACACAAGATTTGATATGGTTTTAGAATATATAGAAGTTTATGTTGGTGATGGCTCTTATGCCAACCAACCATACGTTTTTGAGGTGTATAGTGGCTGAATAAAAATAGCTGAAAGGATAGGGGTAGATTGGGCTAAGTCAGAAAACACAAGAATAGTTCCAACCAATAAGTCTGTAAAGAATGGTCAACTAAAGATTATGATACAGAACTACGACAATCGTTCATATCCTCTTATTATCCCTCATATTTCTTTTTACGGAGATAATGTTATTCAAGAAGGATATTTATTACAATCAAACAATAAAACTTACTCATTAGAATCTCTTTACACAAAATATGAGACAAAAATGACCTCTAATACAGCTCCTGCGCCTTTTGTTGCTAGTGCTAGTTCAATTTATTCAACTAGCTACCCTGCTTGGAGAGCTTTTGCTAGTTCTAATCCTACAGGTGCTTTTTGGTCGACTAGCGCCTATCAAAAAGGGTGGATTCAGATAGACTATGGAACACTAAAAAAAGTAAACATTCTATCTTTATTTTCTACAAATGAATCAGACATTAATGCACGTATAAGAGCGCCCAAAAAAATAGAGATACAAGCTTCCAATGATGGCACTACTTTTGAATCACTAGCTGTTTTTGATAACATTCTATATACACAAGCTAACGAACAAAAAGATTTTAAGTTTGATAACGAAAGAGAATATAGATATTACAGATTAAATGTTGATAACAAATCTAGTGGCAGTTATGTTGGTGTTGGTAAGATACTATATGGCTATAAGAAATCATTGCTCACAGAAATACCTAGTGTTAGTGCAGATAACTTTATTGAATATGGTGCAGATGCAATTAGAGATTTTGATTATATTCTAATTAATAAAAACTACATTTTACAAGATGATGCTTCAAAAAATTCAGATGGGTTGTGGACAACACAGTTGGATAGAAAACCTTTAAGTATAAGTTTCAAATAAAGAATTGAGGTGAGGAAAAACACTATGGGAACAACTATAGTAGAAGATAGCAATTGGGGCTGGGGTACAAGAACAGGAACGTTGAACTATTCAGTCATGTATCTTTATGATAAATTATTTGATTTTACTAATTGCACTGTAAAAACTATACAATTAGATTTAAGTAGCACCGTTAATAAATCAATGAATATGTACTTTGTCTCAGAAGATTTGAAGACAGTTGTAAAATACCACTATGTTAGCAGTTTTACAAATAATGGTACTATTGATTTAGACATTGATATAGAAAATGACCCTGTTTTTCAAAATAATAAGAGACTTTATATCGCTTTTACGCTTCCAAATGGCGTGTCTAGTAACGCTTTTGTAAACAATGCTCAGACACAAACGAGAAGTATAACTGCTTGGAGTTCAATATATGGTTATGTATATAACAAAGATGGAGCAGTATTTTCAGGAAATTTCACTAATCCAACAACGCTTGGTTTCAGACTTAAACTAGTTTATGAAAATTCATTGAGCAATAAAATATTATTACACTCTAATGACGAGACTTACTCAATAGAATCAATCAACACTCAATTTGAATTTCAAATGACCTCTAACACTACTCCTTCTCCTCTGTCGGTTGGCACTAGTAGCCAAAATTCTTCCTACCCTGCTTGGAAAGCCTTCGATGGAAAGTCAGATACTTTTTGGCAAATGAATAATGGTACAGCTACAGGATATATATACACTAACTTTGGTGAAGAGATTGTAGCAAACACTCTAACTCTTACTGCTAAAGATAATGCAGTAGATACAATGATAAAAGAATTTAGAATATCAGGAACAAATGACAACACAAATTTTGATACATTAAAAACCATAAAAAATGAAATTAATTGGGTTGACGGTGAAACAAGGAAATACCATTTTAATAATGAAAAAACATATAGATACTACAGGATTGATATAGAATCTAACAATGGTAACACTGTTGCAAGTGCGATAGCAGAGATTCAATATAGCTATGAAAAAGATAATATTATTAAATTACCTTTTTTAACTAAGAAGAATTTTATTAGTTATGGACAAGAAGAATTTAATAATTCAAGTGTTGTTTATAAGAACAAAAATTATGTTCTTCAAGAAAATAACAATAGTTTTCTGACAAGTAAACTAGATAGAAAACCACTCAGCATTAGTTTTAAATAGTGCTAGTTTTTATTTTGACTTCTTAATACAATAAGAAAGGAATGATATTATGAGCAATATAATTTGGCATGAAACAAATATGTCAAACTACAACTATCCTTCTCCATATGTTATTACTACCAATAACGAAAGAGCTGGTCATGAAGCATGGAAAGCTTTTGATAATATATTGAATAATAATCAATGGTCACCTAATTCACCTTCCAATGGTTGGGTAATGATAGATTTCGGCAAGGCTTATCCATTCACTAAGCTAAAATTAAAAAATGGGAACACCAATACAACTGCTACACCAAAAGATGTTAGAATAGAAGCTTCTCATGATGGAATAGTTTTTAACGTAGTAGGTAGTTTTACATTACCTCAAATTGCTAGCGACACTATATGGGACACTTTAGATATAAATTCAAATGAACTAAGCTACAGATTTTATAAGATTTATTTATTATCTAATTATGGTCATAGTAGCGTCACTCAACTTAGTGAAGCTATGTTTGGAGCGATAGATTACAGAAGGGTCATTGTTAAAAACCCAACAACAAATCAACATTACTCTCTATCAGATAACACTCTTATTCATCTTCCTGATAACACAGCTAAAAACATGATTTTACATGGTATTGAACAAGGTAAGGAAATTCAATTAGATGTACCTTTTGGCAAACATAGATTCTTAAATGACAAACCTGTTGCTAACGTAAGTGGAAAAGTGTTCACACATGATATTGGGAAAATCAATACATTGAATATCAAGGAATTTTTAGAGAATAAAAGTATAGTAACTACTTGGTATGAAACAAACATGACCTCTAATAATACCCCTTCTCCATTGGTAGCTAGTGCTAGTAGTGAATACCGTGGATACAGTGCATGTCTAGCTTTCGATGGAAATGCTGAAAGTGATGGTGGTATGATATGGGCTTCTGCCACAGGTCAGGCAATCAACTCATGGATTAAATTAGATTATGGTGAAAATAGAGAAATAAACACTGTATCTATAGTACCTAGAGCTGAAAAATACCTCTCTCAACAAACACCAAAAGATTTTATCGTTGAAAGTTCTAATAATGATAGTAATTGGTCTACACTAGGTAAATTCTCTGTCACTAGTTGGAAACCATCTACTGAATTAACATTGCCTTTAACTCACTCTAATAGTAGATACTATAAAATAACAGTTTTAAGTGTATTAGATGGAACAAATAACAATGCTTCGCTTGCAGATATTAAATTTGGATTAAGAGAGGTGAAATAATATGGCAACAACAGAGCAACTAATGGCACATCGTGGTGTCGCATGGTTTGGTTTTGATGAAGTAAGTGGGAATGTTACAGACAAGCTAGGTAATGGCTATACAGGCACAGTTACAGGCGCAACTAGAGTTGAAGGTTGGAATGGTGAAGGCTCTGCTATGGATTTTAATGGAGTCAATCAGTATGTTACTTTTAATAGCCCCATTCTTCCACTGGGTGCAAAAACCATTAGGTTTAAAATGTTAAACAGACAGAATAAAACAACTAGTAGAATTATTTGTACTTCTTCTAGTACTACTGTAGGAGATTTAAGTATAACTCTTACTGATAATCTCCTTCAATTATCTATAAGACACTCTGTAGGTTCTGTCCATAACTTTATTGAAGCGATAGACTTAAATAAATGGTATGATATTATGATAACTTTTGATGGTGCAACAATAGGTAGCAATATAAGAATGTATGTAAATGATAAAGAAAAATTTCATGGATTATTAACATCTAATGAGCAATCAGGTATTAATATGAGATTAGGTAATATTGCTAGTACTTTAATTGCAACAGACTATTTTAATGGTCAACTAGATGATTTTCAAATCTACAATAAAGCTCTCTCCCCTTCTGACTTCACTCAAAAACGTTTAGTAGTTAAAACCTCAGACAATAAAAATCTTGTTTTATCCCCTGAAACAGCTCGTGTAAAAGAGATTCCTAACACAGCAGAATATATGATGTTAGCTCAAAGTGGAATAGTAAAAGAGATTGACTTAGCAGTCGATAGACCACCTATTGATTTTACTAAACTTACAACTGAATATGAAATTGTGACTAATAATAAATCAGTATTAGGAAAAGGTAGAATGTTTACTATTCCTATTGGTAGTAATTTTAAAACAGCCATGATTGAGGACAACTATTAAACTAGTTGTCCTTTTAATATGGAAAAATATTGGAGGTCAATACAATGGCTAATAGTAAAGATAATTTAAGTAAATATGGTAAAGCATTTATTGGTTTTGATGAACCTAGTGGAAATGTTATGGATTCTATTGGTGGTTACACTGGAACTATATATAACACCCCTACTCGTGTAACAGGTTGGAATGGTAAAGAATACGCAATGAGTTTTAATGGTACTAATCAGTATGTTTCATTTAAACCTGATTTAATAAACATAAATAATAATATTACAATAAGATTTAAGATAAAAATACCACAAATACCTTCTACAAATCGAGCTATAATGGGTAATTTAAGAGGAGCAAATTACAATGGATTTAGACTAGGAATACTTAGCGGAACAGGTCAACCGTATATTTACTGTTCA
Organism: Lysinibacillus sp. NPDC093692; assembly: GCF_050280125.1. NCBI lineage: Bacteria > Bacillati > Bacillota > Bacilli > Caryophanales > Bacillaceae > Lysinibacillus > Lysinibacillus sp. NPDC093692. The sequence continues at coordinate 1,110 of NZ_JBNNUW010000040.1, read as the reverse complement.
AACTCCAAAGGGGTGATTCTAGAAAGTTTCGGTATTGGTAGTAATATATGTGATAATCTATGGCACGATATTATGGTGGAAATAATGAAAGATGGCAGAGTTAAATACTATTTAGATTCATTTAATAACCCAGTTTATAGTAATTCACTATCTCAGCCATTTGACCTTGTACAAGACTATGATTTTGAACTTTGCAGAAGAGTTTATCACAACGACATGCATTTGGATTGTCAACTAGACCAAATTGAAATCTACGATAGAGTAATCTCCCCTATTCCTGATAAATACTTAGTTCAACACAACTCAGATTACAAATACCACAATGGTACTAATTGGCAATCAACTACACCAACAGAAGAAAACTTCATTGAATATGGAATGAACAATCTTAACCATATCAAAGAGAATCAATGGAAAGAACTATCAGGAGATAAATCAGTGGCTATGTGGTCTGATTTTGAAGATAAACAATTTACATCTGTTGTATTAAATAAAAAGGATTTCAAAGCACAGGATTTACTAGGTGATAATCCTCAAGCAATCTACTACACAGACTCAGACACTTCCCTAATCGCTGTAGAGACAGGTGTTGACCCTTATTCAGTGTATGACTACATCGGTGAATTACCTACTGTAGTGGCTTATACAGAGTCTACAGACGATATTATTGTATCGACAACTACTGAGCCATTCGACATCTACGAAGAATTTGGTGATAGTGTTGAGGTTCTTTATTACACAGATGATGAAGCCGTAAATGAAGCAGATTTAATCTTAGAAGCTAATTGGTCGCCTATTGACGAACTAGAAGGTGACTTTGAAGTTGTGACATGGACGGATGAAGCCCCTGAGACTGCTCAAAGAGTACTTGAGATGAAAGCTATCCCACAACCTCAATTCATTAAACTACTCAATCCTAAGCGTGTTTACGGTTCTTTAGATGATGTGTTCGTCAATGACATTTCTCAATCATATCGTGATGAAGCTCGCTACTTTGTTGCAGGACACACACCTGACAAATGGTATGTATGGGATAAAGAATCAAGTAAATTTGTGGTAGCAGATACCTCTACTGAGCAAGACATCATGAAAAATGGTATGACACATAAG
>NZ_JBNNUW010000039.1:0-24868 GCF_050280125.1 Lysinibacillus sp. NPDC093692 | reverse complement strand
CATAATCAAAACTACGACTACAGGTTGGCTCCCTAGTACAGTCGTAGCATCAGTTTAACATACTAAAGCCTTATGAAAAATCGAAAAATCACTAGATAGATACTTGACTAATCGTAAGAAAAGAGCTGCCTAGGCAACCCAACTTTTAATTAAACCCCTTCGATTGTTGAAGAAAGAAATGGAAGCCTTTCCGCAGGTGATCCGTTTCTCAAATTTAAATTTAGTTGTCTATGGAAAAACATAAACCCCTAGTAGCAAAATGGATTCTGCTCCATTTTAGTACATTACTCAAGCTTTTTCTCTTGCCCGCTGCGTATCTCTTATATTCTTTTGAACTGTTATAGCTGCAAATAAACTAAGCACAAATGCCATCCCAAAAAATCCTTTTTCGCTTAAAACAACACTTCCTGCATTGTATAAACCGATGGCCATTAATGAAATAGATACAATCAGGGCGAACCAACTAAGACCATAATAAATATTAGTAACTGGTATTCCCTCATCTTTATCTCTAACTGCTTTTTGTAAAGATATCGCAGAATAAAGTCCGAATACTAAAACTGCAAAGTAAAATCCTTTTTCGTTCAATTGCATAGTTGCGTTAAACAAACCTATTAAATAAGACGCAACGCCTACTAATAGCGCTGCCCACGAAGCCCCCTTGAAGGCCGGAGTCGGTTCTCCCTCCTTCCGTTCTTCTTTCATTTTTAAATCATTTCGTTTTTCTTTATCTACTAAAACTTCATTATCATCATTCAATTTTCCGCCTCCATATTTTAGTCTAATAAAAATGGAGCACCAGGGACATTGTAGTGCACCCAGTACATAGACCTGCATAAAGAACCTGCCATTAAATTGAAGAAGAAAAAGCGATCTTCGTTATTAAAGTATATGCTCATTAGCATGAAGAAGATAACTACACAAACTTTAGGCTTTCTCGCTCAATTATGCCGCGGCATAACTGTATCCGATATCGGCTTGTACTTAGGTCTGCAAAAGGTATTAGTGTAAATCTTAAATAAGTTGCACTAGTTCTGGATTTAATACAACTTTATGAAACCTCCAACAATCAGAGTATTCCGTACCAATTTCATGATCATGCAAGCAAACCCTGTTCATGCCATCACAGCCGTCAAGACCACAACACCCATTTAATCTACTGCTGTCTGAATGGTGGTTTGAATTGATTAAATCCTTGATGTTTATAATGATAGATCCTTTTAATATTTCATAAGCTGTTTCCTCTTGGATTAAATAAAAGCCCCTAGGAATATAATCTTGGCCATCGTTTTCATTTATCAAATTCATATCTTTTAATTCCGTTAACGGCTCAGAAATTTCTAAATGACATGCTTTGCAAATTAATTTCAATTTGTCGTTTCCTCCTTTTATATGAATATATGTTCCAGTCAATGCTAGAAATACCCATTAGCCATCCATATAGCGCAAAACTAGCGCTATACAACAGACAAGTTCAATAAGTTTAATCTACTTCTTAGATGATTTGACTCTTTTTGAGTTCCATTTCCAAATTAAGATTAACGAAATGGCTATAATTAAAATCACAAGTTCAAAATCTAAATCCTTATCATGCATGAACCACATTTTATACCCTAAATTAACCTCTTTTCTCGGTTTTAGACCTTCCCCAAGTAATTGTTCATAATCATTATTTGATTCTACTAAAACAACTGGACTACAAGGACTATTAAAATAGTTCCCGTTTTCTTCATTCAAATAAATAATGTATTTATTCCCCTTTTCGAAATTATAAGCCCATGTAAAATCAGCTTCAAAAATTAATTGGGAATCCACTTCTGTTTTCCAACTTTTCTCAACATCGATTAAGACATACTTTTTTGTCTCTTTTAGACCAGTGAATCCTTCTTGTACACTATCATTTTTCACATCTAAAACCGTCCCAACGATTGCAGTATCAAAATGGTTAATAGCTGGTCCTTCTAATTTAACACAACTCAAAGCATGGCTTTGAATTGGAAAAATTGTAGTTAGAGATATAGACATCATTATGATCAGTAGTATTAATCTCATATTTCCTCCATGACGTTAAATTTAACCAATTAGACGTCTTTGTTTGTCTTTACGTTTCAAAACGAAGGAAAGAAGACACTCCAAAACTTGGAATGTCTCTTACTTTTATCTCAGGTTATCCTTTTGCCTTGGTTTTGCTTTACCTGAAGCCAACACAGAGATATTACCACAAATATGGAAACATTAAAAAGAGTTCAAAAAGGCGAGCCTTTTTGAACATCTTTACTTTATTTCAATGGAATATTCAGTTCAATATTTTTTCCGATAGGATTGAAGAAATAGTTTATATACATTTTGGCTTTGCCATCATAATCTTCAAAGTTCTCCGTCTCATAAAGATACTCATCATCATCTGAGAAAGTGCTACTTTTATATTCTAACGTCGTGCCATCTGCTTTTACAGCACTAACTACAAATGAATGTGCCCTTCTATCATCCCATTTCTTTGCGGCAAATGATACACCTTGCTCCGTTACAGAAATATCCCAATCCAAATAATCAGGCTTCGTGAGTACTTCTTTTGTGCCAAAATCAACTTCGATAAAATCCTTGCCCTTTGGAACGGCATGAACAGCTCCAATTAATAGTTTGAGTGAATCTGAATCATGGAAATAATTACTTTGTAAATTTAGCGTGAATTTGCCGTCTGGACTATTTCTGCCTATTGACAAGCCATTTTTAACTCTTTCTTCTCTTCGCTCCCCATCTTCCGTCTCGACCACAATATTTTCAAGCGATAAAATTTGCATCGTATTCGCTTCATCTAATTCAATATCGATTGCCATTCTTAATGGAGAACGGCGAATTTTTGTAATCGTAAATTTCTGACCTTCGACATTTACAGTACGATTTACAGTAGTAGTTTTCTCCTTTGCGATTTCATTTTGTAGTGAAAACGGCACCGAAATTTCAATGTTCCCCTTATCTTTTTCATAAAAATGAAAAATGGCTTTAAAATCCTTTGAAGTATAAGAAAAAGGCTCTGAAAAACTATAGTCTACTGAAGAAGAGATGCTTGTTTGATGTGATTGATGGCTTGTAAATGAACCTCCGCCTTTAACTTCTTCGTCCCCTTGGTACAATTGGACTCCCTCTAAGCGTAATTCCGACATATCAAATGAGGCATCGGCGTCATAGTAAAGTACTAATCCCGTATTATCTGCAATCACGCCTTGCAATGTAAGCGATAGGCCTTTTTTAGACTGTGTCACATTGATTTCTTCATAATAGTCATTGTCCACAATATCTTTTATCCCTTTATCTCTTACAACCGCAGATACAATTACTTGAAAGCCAGGTATTTTTGCAACATGGCTAGCAATCGTAGGAGAAACACGAATTGAAAATAACAGGCTTAAGCAAAACAAAGAGGCTATTGCAACCGATACAATGCGCTTCTTTGTTCTTTTTTCTCGTTGAACTTTACGAAACATATCCATTCGTACTTGTTGAAGTTTCTCCTTTGGAACGTCAATCGGTAGTTTACTCATAGCCAGTCCTCCTTTTCTCCAGCGAAGTTTTTAAGCTTCTTTAGTATGTAATGAAGCTTAGACTTTACAGTACCCTCCGGAATTTGATTTAGCTCAGCAATTTCTTTGTTTTTTAGTTGCTGAAAATATTTCATATAGACGAGTTGTTGCTCCGACAAAGATAAATGTTCCAATAACCGCTCCATATCAGAGTAGATAACCCATTCAACTTGGTGATGCTCCTTAATTGCAACGGTTGGTTGGCGTTTTCGCAAATGGTCTTTACAACAATTGATTAAGACGCGCACGAGCCATGTTCTGGCATATTCGTGCTGTTTAACGGTATGCATTTTTTTCAGTGCCTTATAAACTAGGTCCTGCATCACGTCTAAAGCGTCTTGCTCATTTTTCAGATATGCAAAAGCCATGCGATATAAAATTTCTTCATCCATTTCAATAAGTGAAAGTATCGCTTGATGATCCCCACGAATAGCACGCTGCACGATTTCACATTCCATCCTTTTCGCCTCCTTCCTCCATTAGACGGAACAATTTTTCATTTCGTTCAAAAAATTTATAATTATTTACAATCTTACATGAATTTACCTTTAATCTTTACGTCAAAGATGTTCCCTTCGAAGACGTAAGTTTTTAATTCCTTCCTTCACTAACCTACTCCGTTAACTCAATAAGAAAAGTTGCCTTTAACTTTAGCCAGTGACTAATTTCATTATCGGCATACTGTCATTAGTATTCCACAAATATCCACCCAAGGAACAAAAAACGGCAGATATGAATCATAGAATTCATACCTGCCAAAGCTGCTTACTCAAATTTATTAAAATGTATGTTCTTCAATTTAATGAATGTTGTTATATATTTGCTCGATATAAAGTGAGTAATCTGCATCTAGTTTGTCTTTATTCTCAATGATGATGTTACCTTCATATAATGATTCACCTGTACGTAAATCACCGATAAGGAACAAATGACCATCCGAAACACGATCGATTAAATATAGTTTACCATCTGTAATCTGTATAGAAGGTTTTTCTTTAGCATTAGCAATGCTTGGATATTTAAAGCTTACAGGTTCTTCCCACTGATTCTTTTCTATATTATAACGGTTCAGTACTAAACCATTGGTTGAACGAACAGGAATGAAAATATCTGTTCCTTGAAGAATGATCCAGTTCTTATATGGTTTTAATTCGGCTGGAATTGTCCATTCCTTCACTTCATTATTCAGATAGTTATACAGATACATTGGGCTAGAGATAGTTTTACGCTCACCATCTTCTAGATATTTGTATTTTTCAACCATATATAAGAAATAATTTTCATTTTGCACCTTATTATATTCATTAAATATATAGATGTTGGCCCTGCTTAGCTCTTCTGACTCTATTTTTGCAATAATTGAGTCTTGCTCTAATTCCTTTTTGTTTTCATCGACCGTATATAAGTGCAACTCTTCCTCATTATTGAGATTGCTTGTTGCTAATATTTTTATTTTTCCATTTTCTACATAGACATCACTCTCATTGATCCAGTCATATCTTACTTGGTCTGGCATATTGATTTCAAATGAAGAACTTTCATTTGTATTTTTATCAAGTATATCGATTTGCAGAGTGAAAGAATCTCCTCGACCCTCTTTATTTGAAAAAATCGTGTAAATTAAACGATCTTCATCTTCAAAATACTGTCCAGGATTTGCTTCTTTTCCACGCATAAACTTACGGTGTTCTTGAATGTATTTTTGAAACATCCCAGGGTAATATCGTCCCTTCAACTCTTCAATAAAAGACCCGCCTTGATTAGTCGAACCATCCTTTGATATATCCAACCTACTATAATTATCACGACTTTGATAAATTGCATGAATGATAAGATTATCCATTTCTCCCTTATTTCCGTTAGTAGTTTCAATTTTAAGAGATACATTATTTGCCATTGCCTGTTGCATATAGTAAGAACCGATTGTCGTCACGATGATTAAACTAATCAATATCGTTTTCCAATATTTTTTCATTGCCATTCCCCCCTTAGACCCTGATTTTATATTTTAGCAAATGATTTGCGATCCAAATGGCACTGACTAATACAATGACGCTCATTACCAGTTCCATTAGGAAGACTTCTAGTGAGTAAAAATAGCCATTTAATAACCTATTTAATAATAGTGGCGCAATAAATACTCCGAACGAAAGCATTCCATAAACGATTGCGATAAAAATGCCTTTTAAACCGTAGCTTCGTTCAATTAAAATGGCCGTGAATAGAACTGCTACAAAGATTAGCCCGACTCCATAAATCAGGATAAATTCCGTTAAGGTATTCGGATAAAGCCTTTCTAAACTATAATCATCATTAAATGAAAAATGCGATTGTAAATCTGTTGGTATAATACTATTAACAATTTGCATTTCGATTGAGATTAATACTATTTGCAAGGCAACTAAACCAAGTACTAAAAGCATAATTGTCGTTAATTTTGAGAAATAAATAGTAATTCTTTCAGTTGGCAACATTAATAATCTATAAATAAATGTATTTTTTCCAAACCAGTCCCGATACCAAATAAAGAAAACATAAATCATCAATATGGCGATGCTAAAAAAGATTGGTAGCAGGAACCATTCAGAACCAACGAACTGATTAAAAGAAAATAACCCGTATTCTTGAGTATATTGGCTCATTGATAATTGATTTTTATACATCACTTGATCCACGCCATTCATATATCCTTTTGACACGACAATCGCCCCAATGAACTGACTGACAATTATCAATCCTATTAAAGTTAGGTACAGTTTGAAAAATCGATTTACTTCGAAATTAAGAAGTTTTAAATAGTTTTTCATCCACGATACACCTCTCTCATGACATCAACTACTGATTTCCCTTCCTTTTCACGCACTTCCTCTACGCTAAATTCCTTTAATACTTCACCGTTATCAATAAGCACTGCTCTATCAATCAAGTGTTCTATATCACTAATTTCATGGGTTGTAATAATCACACCACGATCTTCAATTAAATGGCTTGTAAACACTTCGGCAATTTGTTCACGGGAGAAAATATCAATACCAGAGAATGGTTCATCCATCAGTAAGTAATCCACATTCAGTGCCAAACCTAATATCATATTAACTTTAGCCATATTCCCCTTTGATAAATTGGCAATTCGTTCAGTACGGTCTAGTTTAAAAAATTGCAGCAGCTCTTCTGCCCTTTGAGGATCCCAGTTTTTATAAAAATCGGCCATGAACGCAAAGGCTTCACAAATTTTCATTTGCGGCAACATCGTAATCGTATCTGGAATAAAAGTAATTTTTTCAAAGCTTTCTTTCCGGATTTTTTCCCCATCGATCAAAATTTCACCACTATTAATCGGAGTGAGCGCCATAATAGCTTTCATGATTGTCGTCTTTCCTACTCCGTTTATACCGATTAAACAAGTTATTTCACCTTTTTCAGCAGTAAAAGAAAGACCTTTTAATACCCGTTTCTTGCCATATTTTTTCTCGACATTTTTTACTTCGATCATTTTGATCCCTCCGCTTCTCCGCTTTCGGCATCATGCTTTTTCTTAACTATTTCCAACACTTCGGATAACGGCACATCGATGGATTTAATAGAACCTAAAAATAAGTCAACCGCTTCGATAATCAATTCCTCACGGACACTTTTAAGGACCGCTTCATCTTTAGTAATGCAGCTCGGCATATTCCCCTCAGTAAAAATCAATCCTTGTTCCCCCATTTCCTTATAAGCTCGTTGTGCAGTATTTGGGTTAATCTTCAGCTGGTTGGCTAGCTCTCTTCTTGATGGAATCTCCTGGCCAGGTTCAAAATAACCCTTAGCGATTTGCTCTTTAAAATGCCGGATAACCTGGACGTATACTGGATCCCGATTATTAAACTTTACAGTCAATTAACTCAACTCCTAGAAAATCATATTTTCGTGTATTAAGCACTTAATACAGTTTGAGCATAATGGTGGGCTAAGCACTTTTAAAGAACTTAGCCATTACCCCGCTAATCGATCTCGATGTATTAACAGCTTAATACACCACCCTCAAAAAATGGAAAAGTGTATTAAGCACACAATACACCTTTCGTAATGTATTATATGCTTAATACACTTTTTATGTCAATCAAACCCATGGAAATATATCTCAACATTTAAAAAGACAACCAGTTAATAAACTAATTTGCCACGAAAGTTTTAGTATAAAAAAGTTCTACTCAACATTGAAGTAAAGCATGCGTTAGTTTAATTAAGAAACTAGATTCTAATCTAATTTTTTTATAAATAAAACCCTGTCTTGCTTTAGTCCGTCATAGTCTGTATTGATTGATAGACCATCAACAATTCTATCTCCATCTTCAATTTCAAAACCCATCTTAGTATGATAGGCAATTGAAACTTTATTGACAGGTGACGTTACACAACGAACAATACTTCGATTATTTTGCTTTACCACATTAAAAAAATTATTGTATAAATGTTTTCCAATATTATGCTTTCTGTATTCAGGATGAACCCCAACAAAATGAATATACGCCTCATTTGAATGAGTTTGAGAAAGAAATCCTATTAGAAAACCTACAAGTTTACCATCCTTTTCTGCAATGAAACTTGTTTGTGTAAAATGGTCGAAAAATAATTTTGGTAACATAGCAGACATATTCCTGCCACCCCACCACTCATTGATTAGAGGTGAAATCACATAGTAGTCTGAACCTTTAACTGAACGAATTTCCATTTTAATCCCCCTATTAATGTAAACATCTATTTAAACTAATAGTAACATTAAAGCAAATTTTATCTTATTCCTTATGCAACTAAACAGCACCTTTAATAAATAAAATCCAACAAAAAAAGCGTAAATCCTTGTTGGATAAACGCCCTCGCTGGTTGGGACAAAAGGATCCCGTATAACAAGCGAAGATATGAATGACAAGGTAGATAGAGGTTACTGGTCAATCCCCTTCATAAGCAAAAAGTTGAAATTTCGCCTTAAGTACTGGAAATACTTCTTTCTTAAATTCATTTGTGCAATTCTCAAGAACAATTACGGCACAATATTCATCCTCTTCATTTTCAAAAACATGTTCTACAAATGTCAATATGTATGTCCATTCCTCAAGTGGTTTTCCATTTTCTATTACAATACAAGAATCATTTATTAGTCCACGTTTCTTTATAATTTGTTGTAGTTCTTGTTGATTCATTGGACTAAAAAATATTAGATCATTTTGTGTTTCATTATAAAATGGATGAAGCCACTTTTGAGTTGTAAATACTTTTAAATTCCGGACCAGTCGTTCCCAATTCCTTTCTTCTTTTTTTACATTTTCTTGAATTTCTAAATCCCAATCCATTTTTTCAATCCAAGATGAATCCAGGTTTTCCTCAAACTCTTTAAATAATAGGATATACATCGGGTCGGTTAAAAAACAGTTTAAGAATTCACCATATTTTTCATATTCAAGTTTATCAAAATGTTTAATTTCATATTTAGGTATTGAGTCAATACATATCATCCATAATACTCCTTTTTCATTTTTGCAAAATAATCACAAAAAAAGTCCAACACGATTATTAATCAAGTTGTTGAACGAATGAATGCGTTAGTTGCTTAAATTCTATTATATTTTATTTAGCTTTTAAAAAACGATTTTGATTAATAAATGCGATAATTACTTAAAGCGATGCTATAATGAATAATTTTATCATGCTGATAAAATACTGTTAAAAGCATACCTTAAAGCTACAAATACTAAAATAAAGAACAAAATTGCAAATAACTTTCTATATCTCAAAAATAAAATGAAGCTTTTTGACAAACCCAATAAGCTCCACTTTATTTACAACTATATTTATTGATTCAGCGTCAACTAAAATTGATTTATTAATACTGCCAATCTATATAATGTTCAACCAGGAAATTCTGGGTAAACTATATAATACGAACACCCCGTTAGTTAGATTGTTTCTAAAATTGCTCTTGCGATTTCATCAAGTTCTTCTGCGAGTTCATTAGGTGTAGGTGTTTCAACCACTCTTGTTAAATACTCTCTAAACTGAACTTTTGACTCAACTGACAATTCAATAACCAAAAAGTTTAAAATAAACCACTTCCAGTTTTCGTCATCTGAAGATAAAACATCTTGCACATGTGGGACAATCTCTTCTGGAAAAGTTAATAGTAATTCTAATACGCTTGGTGCCACTGGCCAATTCATATCTTGAATCCATTCAAGGAGGTTAGGCAGTAAAGGCAATATTTGATCTCTATCCATTCTCTTAATTATTTCTACTCTATCATGATCATGCTTATGTCTCGGTAAAAGATCTCCAAAGTTTTCCACACGCAACCCTCCCTTAGATTTTTATACATGGCAATTCATTTATTATATCAGTCTTTATTAAATTAAATTGCCCTTTTAGTTCAAGAAATAGGGATTGTTCCAATGAACAAAAACTTTTGTTTTAACTCAAGGCAGATAAAAGAGTCGGTAATTCTTTCGTTATTTTCCACTCCGTTTAGAACGCATACCTTTTAATAAAGTGATAGTATCCGAATTTAGAAATTGCTTGTACCCTTCACTATTAACATCATATAATGCAATTTTCCCTTCATCATCGTAGTGTATTCCCCACCCATATTTCTTTACCAATAGTGAAGCTCTAAAACACGCTTTAGGTTTTTGGAAAAATTGTTCTCTGTATTCATCTAACCGATCTGATTTAATTTGGTTTTTAATCAAATAAGTTTGAAATTGTACATCTTCCTGCGTATATTTGTAAGGGTTATTACTGATTAAGTCAAATTCAATCGAAGCTATAGTAGGTTTGTTATTTCTTGCGAGCGGAGTAATTGCTGAATGAACTTCCGAATCCTCTGAAATTTTAATAAAAGTATTTTTATAACTCATTAAATTAATCCCTCCTGTAACCATTTGTGTGTGCATCGAAAATTTCTTGTGTCCTTTGAAACCTCCAATTCCCAATTTCCAACTCTTTAAAAAGCTCTTACTCCACTAAATCATTAACACACCTTTATTTTCTCTTAGTATAAAGCTCAAAATCAATTTATCGGAACAAATTCAATATTTATCAGAACAATTTTTAAATTTTTCGCCCACCTTTAATTTATAACCCAACTTTTAAACTTTATCGCTTCAAGAGGTCAAAATTAAAAAACCACCTCTAAGAAACGAGGTGATTTTTATCAAACATTTTTTTTAAAACTACACACTGTCTAGCAGCCAAAAACGAATAGATAGCATACCATTTTAAGAAGCATCTTCAAACTGACTATTATACAGATCCGCATAGAATCCTTTTTCTGCAATTAGTTCTTCATGATTTCCACTTTCAATAATATCGCCGTCTTTCATCACTAAAATTAAATCGGCGTTTTTAATTGTTGAAAGTCGGTGCGCAATGACAAATGATGTTCTTCCCACCATCAATTTATCCATCGCTTCTTGGATAAGTGCTTCAGTACGCGTGTCAACGGAACTAGTAGCTTCATCTAAAATAAGCAACGGTGCTTTTTTAACCATGGCCCTAGCAATGGTAATAAGCTGTTTTTGCCCAACAGATAAACTAGTTTTATCGTTTAAAATCGTGTCATAACCTTTTGGCAAAGTTCTAATAAAGTGATGCAGACCTACAGCCTTACAAGCTGCAATTACATCTTCATCGCTTACATTCTCTTTGTTATATACGATATTTTCCTTAACGGTACCTTCAAATAGCCAAGTATCTTGTAGCACCATACAAAATAAATCGTGAACATTTTTACGAGAAATCGACTTAGTCGGTACGTCTCCAATCATGATTTCCCCGCTATCTACTTCATAAAAACGCATTAGAAGATTAACAAGCGTTGTTTTCCCAGCCCCAGTAGGTCCGACAATGGCAACTTTTTGACCTGCTTTTATTTGCGCAGAGAAATCTTTAATGATTAGTTTCTCTTTCGTATATCCAAACTTAACGTTTTTAAATTCTACATTGCCTGTAACATCTTTTGCATCTAAAGTGGCCTTCTTATCACTTTCGTCTTCAAGTTCCTCTTCTAGTAAGAACTCAAATACACGTTCACTTGCTGCGGCAGTTGACTGCAAGCTTGTAGCTGCCTGTGCTAGCTGTGACAACGGTTGCGTAAATAAGCGGATATAAACCATAAATGAAACAATCACACCAAATGTAATGGAGCCTTTCAATGTAAGTGCAGCACCTACGACACAAACAACAACATACCCTAAATTTCCAATAAAGATCATGAGGGGCATCATCATGCCGGACATAAACTGTGCGCGCCAAGCGCTATTAAAAAGACTTTCATTGATCTCATTAAATTCTTGCTTCGCTGCTTTTTCACCGTTATACACCTTCATGACATCATGCCCTGAATAGATTTCTTCAATATGGCCGTTTATTCTACCAAGATCTTGCTGCTGGCGTATGAAGTATTTTCGAGATCTTGAAATAATAAAGGTCATTAATACAAATCCAACGAAAGTTGCAGCAATGGCAGAAAGTGTCATCGTCACATTAATAGAGAACATCATAATTAACGATCCAAAGAACATAACGACCGCTGTCACTAATGAACCAATACTTTGATTTAAAGACTGTCCAATCATATCCACATCATTCGTGACACGACTTAATACATCACCATAGGTTGTAGAATCAAAATATTTCAACGGTAATCTATCAATTTTGTTCGATATATCTGCCCTTAACTTTTTAGAAACTCGCTGCGTAATCGTAGCCATAATAAACGCCTGCAAATAATTGAAAATAAAACTCAATCCATACAAAATAGCAAGGAACAGACCTATTTTTCCAATAGCCGTAATATCAATCTCCCCAGTAATGCCTTCCGTTATCAAATCGGTGATGTCACTAAGCATATTAGGTCCAATGATTGTGAAAATTGTTCCTACAGTTGCCAATACAAGTGCAAACATCATCGCTGGTAAATAAGGTTTACAATAGGCAATCAACTTCCCCCAAGGCTTTTTAAAATCTTTTGGCTTTTCCCCAGGAGCTGCCATATGACCTGGGCCACCAGGACCTTTTCGGGGCTTATTTTGTGTATTAGGCATTGTCCAACTCCTCCTTCGATAGCTGAGAATACGCGATTTCCTGATAAGTCTTACAAGTTTTCAATAATTCACTATGTTTCCCCATACCTACGATTTTACCTTCATCAAGAACAATGATTTTATCAGCATCTTTAATCGTTCCAATTCGCTGTGCCACAATCAAAGTGGTTACACCTTTTGTTTCTTTTTTCAACGTAGAACGAAGTTGCCGGTCTGTTTTATAATCTAGAGCGGAGAATGAATCATCAAAAATAAAGATTTCTGGATTTCGATTCACTGCTCTTGCAATAGAAAGACGTTGTTTCTGACCTCCAGAAAGATTTGTACCACCTTGAGCGATAGCCGCATCATATTGGTCATCCATGTTCTCCACAAATTCTTTCCCTTGAGCAATTTCCACGGCTTTTTTGATTTCCTCATCTGATGATGGGGTCTGGCCGTTACCACCGTAGGCAACATTAGATTTTACTGTACCTGAAAATAGTACGACTTTTTGAGAAACGTACCCAATCTTATTATGAAGAGCTTCTTGTGCATATTCTTTCACATTAATGCCGTCAACTAATACTTCACCCTCAGTCGCATCGTAAAATCTTGGGAGTAAATTAATCAGCGTACTTTTACCACTACCAGTAGAACCGATGAAAGCGACAGTTTCGCCTTTATGTGCTGTAAAGCTAATATTTTCTAAAACATATTCCTCTGCATTCGGATATTTAAAGCTCACATTACGCAGTTCAATTTCACCTTCGATTCCCTTAGGTGATGATTGCAATTCTCCATCAAGTATTGTTTGAGGTGTATTTAGCACTTCATTAATACGCGCTGCAGATACTGCCGCTCTCGGCAGCAAAATGAACGTCATTGATAACATCATAAATGCCATAACTACTTGCATAGCATAAGACGAAAATACGACCATATCACTGAACAAACCGATTCGATCCATACCTCCAGCATTATTTATTAAATGTGCACCAATCCAGTAGATAGAAAGAGTTAAACCTGACATAATCAGCCCCATCCCAGGTTGCATAAGGGCCATAAGTCGATTCACGAAAAGATTTGTATCCGTTAAATCCTTATTTACTTTTTCAAATTTCTCTTCCTGATATTGCTGTGCGTTATAAGCATGAACAACACGAATACCAGTTAAACCTTCTCTTGTTACACGGTTCAGATGATCTGTCATTTTTTGAACGACTTTAAATTTCGGTAGTACAAAGATGATCAGATTGCCTATCAAAATAAGTAAAACAATGACAGCTACTCCTGTTGCCACTGACCACTCCCAGCTTTTCCCGGTAATCTTTAAAATAGCCCATACAGCTAGGATTGGCGCTTTAATCATCACTTGAAGCCCCATCGCAACCGTTTGCTGTATTTGCGTTATATCGTTAGTAGAACGAGTAATTAGACTTGCGATTGAAAATCCATTAATCTCTTCCATAGAGAAAGATAGCGTTTTATCAAATACACCTTTTCGTAATTCCTTTGACAAAGATGTTGCTACCCTTGCCGCAAAATAGCCAACAATAACTGCCAATATCATACTGCCAAGGGCACATAATAGCATCTTCCCTCCAGCCGTCCATATCTCGCTCGTTTTACTGCCCTCTGTTTGTACAAGGGTCGTAATTTTAGCCATATAGTCCGGCAACTTCAAATCCAAATAAACTTGCCCTACAATGAACACAATACTAGCAATAACGAGCGTCCATTCTTTCGGTTTTAAATATTTAAATATTTTCAACATACACGCAGTCCCCCCTCATTTTAGTTAGCATGCTAACTATATTATCAAATAAAGCTTTAAAATAGCATCTTCTTTAAGATCCTATATTCTCTTTCATGGCATCCATCACTTCAAAAAAAATGTCAAGTTTCTCTTCCGGGATACCTGATAGTAATTTTTGTTCAAGGATTTCTCTACGAGTCTTAATATCTTCATGTATCTTTAGCGCCTCTCCTGTTAAGACAATTTTTTTCAGTCTTGAATCGTAGGAAACAGATTGCCTTGTAATCAAACCATTACTTTCCATGGATTTTAGTATTCGAGATGCTGTTGATTTACGAATAGAAAATGCACGTTCAAAATCCTTTTGAAACACATCTTTATCTTGATTTTTGCAAAGATAACTAATCGTCCAACCATGCATGGCAGTAAGGTTATCTTTTTCCGTTAGCGTAGCACTTGTAATTTGATCCAATTGTCTTCTCATTAATAGCGACAATGTACGCAATTCTAATCCAACTGATCTCCTTTTGCTCAATTATAATACCCCCAATCTATCAACAATAAACTATCGTATTAACCTAGTTTATTATTATTCGAACATCTCCATTTTAAAGATACTTACGTCCTTAGGTACCGATGAATCATGTTGAGATTTATCTTCGTATTCAGTTTGCCATATTGTCTTTAAATAATCCAACAATAAAGTATGCTTATAAATGTCAAAATAACAATGACATTTTGCTTGAATACAATAAATAAATTTCAATAAAGAACGAATGACACTAAAAATTGTTAGAGAAGAAGATGAACCTCGGCATTTTGGTAGTTGTTTTTTCATTTTACATATCTGATTTTAAATCGGAAATAATACAAGGTGGTCATTAGATTTTCAATTTCAAGGAGGAAAAGTATGTCTACATTTAATTTGCGTGACAAAGTACCTGATTTCACACTTCCAGCAGTGAATGGAGAAGAATTCTCTTTTGTATCCGATCAAAGCCAACATAAAAATTGGCATCTTATTATCTTTTTCAGAGGATCATGGTGTCCTGTTTGTCTTCACGACTTAAAAGAGCTTGAAGAAAGCAAAAGTTATTTTGAAAGCAAGAATGTACACCTAATTACCATCTCAACGGATCAGCTTGATAATTTAAAGAAAATGGTTGATGAACATAACCTTACTTTTACCGTCTTAGCGGATGTAGAGTTAAAAACAATAAAAGCATACGATGTATTTTATCACGGTAAAGATGCGCCATATGAGGATCATGGCACGCACGGAGAGCCAGCCTATTTCCTAGTTGATGAAAATGGACAACTACTATATCAACAAAAACAAACAAGTCCATTTGGACGCCCATCATCTACTGAACTTCGCAAGATCGTCCAATATATTGGGAAAAATTTAAAGTCAAATCAATAAACAAAAGTGATTGGGCGCAATAGCAGAGCAACATAAGTAGAAAATGACCCATCTCAAATGGAATTTTAAATACTGAAAGATTAAAGGTAATCACATTAGAGTTGTGATTACCTTTTTCTTTACGTGGAATCAATTCGTCTATAGACTATAAAAACAATACTAATTCCATTTGTGATAGCTAACGAGAATTTGATTTCGGAAGTGATTATATTTTCATATTTAATTCTCTATTAGGGTTAAAGCATTGTAGCCATTTATCAGCTTCAATAACCATCCACGTTCCAAATTCATTTAAAAACGATAACAATTGGTTTGTATCTATTATAGGTGTTATGGCATATTCAAGTGCCTTTTTCATGTCGCTTTCCTTTTCAGGGTAATAGTTAGAAAACACTTTATAAGCAGGATATAAATCCCTTGAATATGCATTTTCCTTGAAAATGACAAGTGCAAGTCCTGCTCTTACTATAATTTTCATAATCCACTTGCAACAATCTTTAATATCTTCTATATCTGAATTATCTTGAATATCATCACAGGCATTTTTAATTTGAGATTGTAAATGAATAAGGTGGTCATTCGCTAAAGCTTCGTTCGCTTTATATTTTGGTAATTGAGGTATCAAGTCTTCTCCAAACACACACAGTCCATGGGTTTGGAGTATGAAACTAATGATAGAAAATGATGACGTATTTAAAACATCTTCCTTGCAGTGAACACTTAGTTCAATACCATCTACACAAGTATGTTTTTGAGTTAATTCTTGTTCTACTTCATTTATCCGCTTTAACTGCAGATTATTAAACTTTTGCTTAGTAATCGCTATTGTGTCTAAGTCAGCAACACCTTCAATACCTATCCCTTTTGGAATGGACCCCCTTATGTATACACTATGTAAGTCATCTTGAAGATGACTAGAATACGTATGAACCACATCGTTTATTACAGGAAGAAAAATCGAGTTGATGTTATTCCAATCTGAATGATTAATAATGTGTCCATCACTATCCGTGACACATAAACTTCCAATTGCTCTAATAGTAGTCATCACATTACTCCTTTTATAAAATATAGTAACTCAGTCTACCTACTATGCTACGCCTCTCGCTGTGGGTTTTATCTTCTAACGAATAAAAACAAATTTCTATAATGACATTACATAGTCACTTTCTGTAAATATCTGATTATTATAACCATTTTACATAAAAATAGAATAGCACGTTCTTTATCGAACATGCTATCCTACTTTCATTATGGAAGTTCACTAGGTTGAAATAACCTTCAAAAATCTATACTTAAATCCTTTTTTTCAGGAAACTCCATCTTCCAGCTATAGTATTCGCTGTTACTTTTCATTAAACTCAAATTCAATCTTTCCTTCTACCAAACGGAGTGACGCATTAAATTGTTTACCATTCTTTGATTTAAACCCTTTAAGCAGAGCTGTTTTACCAATCTTACATAAATCATTAATGTTCTTTTCAGTTAGTTTTTTTCCTAATAGCCTTCCTGGGAACGTTTGTTTACAACCATTTTTATAATTCGAGCAACCGTAAAAGCTTTTACGCAAACCTATTTTTCCTACTTTACATGTCGGACACGTCACAATATCTTTCACAGCAGTTGGTTTAAACTGCTCTGCGTCAATTGTAAGTGACTCTAACTGTTTAGGTACCTCCGCTAATAATTGATTAACAAACTTGCCAATACTTTCAATAAAATGTTTTGCAGAGCCTTCTCCACGGCCAATTTTATTTAAGTAAATTTCCCATTTTGCAGTCATAGATGGGCTTGAAAGTAATGTCCCTTCAATCGACCGACATAAAAGCTCCCCTTTGGACGTAATGCTCACTATGTTTTTTCGCACTTCAATAAATCCATGCTTTTTAATCGTCTCTATAATGCCACTCCGAGTTGCTTCTGTGCCAATACCTTCGATCGATTTCAGCACTTCGATTTCCTCTTCATCCTCAACTGATTTACCGCATGTTTTCATCATCGTAATGAGTTGCCCTTCGGTATAATGCTTAGGAGGCGTGGTCGTGCCTTCTAAAATAGAAATCTTGCTTTGTACCATCTCATCTTGGAAAACGACAGGTAACGACTCTTCACGTTCCTTTAAGTCTTTTTCGCTTGAAAACAACTCTTTCCAACCTTTTACAAGTTCTGTTTTCCCTACCGTTTTAAACTCTATATTTTTGACATTCGTTAAAATCGTTTTTTCATCGTATTCATAATCTTGATGGAACATAGCGAGTGTCGTATTAACTATCTCGAAATAAATATTTCGTTCATCAGCATTCATTGATTGTAACGCTTTTTCTGTCGGCACTTTTTTCGTTGGAATAATCGCATAGTGCTCCCCTACGTTGGCACTGTCGACATAGCGTTTGTTATTCCCACGATTTAGCGCATTAAATGGCTTTCCCACGAGCTGCTGGTATTTTGCCAATGATTCATTTAAATAAGCGAACTCATTATGTGTAATAAGTTGTGAATCGGTACGTGGGTAAGAAACGAGCTTTTTCTCATAAAGTGATTGCGTAAGTTTCAACACATGTGACGGACTATATTTCCAACGTCTATTAGCGGCGGCTTGTAATGTTGATAACGCATGTAATTTTGGTGGTGCAATACGCTTCGTTTTGTTCGTTACACTTGTAATTAGACCCGTATCCACCGGTTCAACCCCATGTTGTTGCAATAATTGCACAGCCTCTGCACGCTCTTTTGTTTTTAACTTTGCCTTCCCTTTATATACACCATTCCGTGCTTTAAATATCCCTTCAATTTCATAGAACTTTTCAGGCTTGAAATGTTCAATTTCCTGTTGCCTTTTATAAATTAAATATACGGTTGGCGATTGCACACGACCGATAGAGATACTACCCTTAAAGCCCTTTTTTTGTAAAAGTAGCGTATATAGGCGACTACAGTTCATTCCTACTAACCAATCGCTAATTTGACGTGTTTTTGCTTCTTGGTACATGAGCATATCACGCTCATTACTTTGCATATTATTAAAGCCTTTTCGAATTTCCTCAACCTCTAATGAATTGATCCATAATCGTTTAACAGGCTTATTTACTTTCGTCATTTTTAAAAGTGAGTAGAAGATATTTGACCCCTCACGTTCACTATCGCAGCAGTTATAAATCATTGTTATCTGTGGATCACTAAAGATTTTTTTTACTACATTAAATTGTGTATACATTTTAGAGACAACTTTATCTTCAAATTTTTGAGGAATGATCGGTAATGATCCAAGCGACCATTTCTCCCATTCCTTTTGATATTCTTTTGGTTCCTTTAATTCAACAAGATGACCAACTGCCCAGGTAATTACTGCACCCTCAGGAAAAGTAGAACAAGGTTCCAATTCAATAAATACTTTCTCTTTTTGTTTAATTTTAAATGCGTCTGCATAAGCTCTTGCTTGAGATGGTTTCTCTGCCAAAATGGCGATTTTCCCCATTAATCATCACATCTTCTTTAAAATATTTTAGTAGCTATATATATATAAACATAAAACTCAACTAATCAGATTAGTTGAGTTTAGTGTAAAATACCTTACTACTATCTTACTTTAAACAATTTAAAATATCACTTACTAAAATCTTTGTACCAGAGGCATCCTTCAAATATTTTAAACCTCCAGTCGCAAGCCAATCGATTTCGTCTAGCTTCATTAAAATTTGTGCAATTTTTACAGAATCAGGCTGCTGTGATTTAACTAAGTAATTTTCCGCCCTTCCCCTTTAATTCATTTGTTTATCGAATTTACTTCCTGTCATTTCCACAGACACAACTTAGAATAAAAATATTTTGGCATACAGATTAATTCATCTTTAAAATTCCTCCCAAATTTATAATCTAGTCTTACTTGCGACTCATCAATGTAATTATTATTTATAAGTTGTCATAGCCGATGGTACAAAAGTGTAATGATAGCCTATGACCTGTGTCAATTAACCTTATGACAATATGTAACTAGAAAATATGATATGGGATAGATAACAATTGAATTAAGGCAATTGATTCGTGCAAGTACATGAATCAATCTTGCTTTTACAAATAATTCAATTGAGGTGGAAAAAAATGAATAAGAAAAGAATAATTGCAATGGTTAGTACAGCTTTATTAGTCACAGGATGTGGAGAAGTAGGAAAGGCTCAAACAGTAGCAGTCGAAAAAGTAGCAGTCGAAAATTCAGGCCAATCAATCCAAAAAAATATAGTTAAATCAATACAATCACAGGCTTACCCATTAAAAACGGTAGAGCCGTCAAAATCATTTGAGGATTTAAAACCACTTAAGAAGATGATTGGGAGCGCACAATATGTAGGATTAGGAGAGAATACTCATGGAAGCTCTGAAATTTTCACTATGAAGTTTCGATTTGTGAAATATTTGGTTACTGAGATGGGTTTTACAAATTTCACAATGGAAGAAGATTGGGGAAACGGCTTAAAGTTAAATGAATATATCCAAACAGGAAAAGGAAACCCTAGGGAATTTTTAAACTTGTTATATCCTACTGATGAAATTATAGCCATGATTGAGTGGATGAAAGATTATAATGCTGATCCATCCAATAAAAAAAAGATCCAATTTATTGGGCTCGACTTAAAGGAGTTGGACCAAGGTTGCTTTAATAAAGTAATTGATTATGTAAGGCTGCATCGACCAGATTTGCTGGCAGAAGTAGAAGAAAATTATAAAGAATTGTCGGCTTTTAATGGAAGTACACAGGAATATATGGACCTTGCTCCTGAAATAAAAGAAAAGTTCAAGGCAAACGCTGAGAGAGTAGCTAGATTACTAAAAGATGAGAATAAGCAAGCCAACACAGAAATAGCTTCACCCGAGTACATCTGGGCGAAAGCAACGGCAAGTGCAATAGAGAAATTTACCACAATGCTAATTCCTAACGACTATCCAAGTATGTTAAAGCTACATGAGCAATACTTGGCCGATCATGCAATGTGGGCACAAGAGACATTGGGTGGTAAAACGATGGTATGGGGACACAATGTTCATATAGCTAAAGGAATTATCGATGAGAAATTATACCCTTATGTTGCGGGGCAGTATTTGAAGGAACGTTTAGACAATAATTATGTCACAATTGGCAGTACAACTACGGAGGGGAATTTCACCTTATACAACGACACCGCAGATAAGATTATAACGGATCTGATTCCACAAGATGTAAATAGTTTCAATTATACCCTCGGAAAAGTACCATATAAAATGTTTTTATTGGATAACCGTCACCTTAAAGGACCAGCAGAGAAATGGGTTAAAGCAAAAAAACCATTACTAAGTATAGGGGGACGACTCGTACCGAACGAATCGGCATACTTTGATAAGTCATTGCTTGAGCAATTTGATATTATTTTTCATATTCGAAAAACAAGTCCATCTCATATTAAATAAAAGTACAAAACAATCCGTTCTTGCATCTGCAAGAACGGGATTGTTTGGTGGAGGTTAATAAAAGCATCTTTTTTTAACCAGAAGTAGGTTACTCTCCCCTTTTTAGCATCATTTAGAAATGTCATATGACACTTTTACACTAGTGAGAATGACAAAAAAAGCAGTACAATTCGGTTATTACATAGATAGGAGCGATGAACTTTATGAAATCAAGATTCATCCAGAATGGTTATTTTTTATTGCTAACTTTCGTTACAGGATTGTTTTATTTTTGTTTTTATCTAATAGCTCTGCTATTCAGCTTCACCCTTTCATTTACGGTAATTGGGATTCCACTAGTTATACGCGTACTACAGACTACTAAACCTTTTATCCAATTCGAGCGCATACAGACGAAAATTTATACAGATATTTCAACAGACTCTTATGATAGAAGTATAACAATAGATACATCGAACTGGACTCAGGTGAAATTAGTGCTTACCGATCGTCGCAATTGGTCTGCTGTCTATTGGTTAATGCAGAAATTTGTGATTGGCATTTTTAGTCTCATTTGTGCAACCATTTTTTATATAATGCCACTTATGTTGCTGTTCGCACCACTACTGTATCGCTACATCGAAATGAATATTATATTCATACAGATAGATACTTTTGCCAAGTCACTCTTTGTAATGTCTATGGGTATAGTATTTATCGCCATAAGTAGTAGAATAGTAGATGGTTTGACAAAGAAAATTGGGGGCTATACACGTAGCATGATTCGGCAACTAAATCGATAGAAGTTTGCCTTCTGTGAGAGAATTGTAGTGTAAAATTAAAAATTATAACAATGTATAAGGATTAATTTATAATATAGGAAGTAAAAAGGTAGGCTATTTAGGGGGTAAATGACTTGTTAGATATGGTTAAGTATTGGGTTTGGTACGATTGGATTATGTTAGGAGTCCGTATACTTGTTAGTATCTCTATCGTCATAAACACATTAGATTTTCCGGTTAGTTTAACATTGCCACTTTGGATTATTATTTTTTGGGAGGTTGTTGCCTTCTCGATTCCATGGGTAGCCTTACTATTCAATTATAAATATTATTTGTTCACAGAAATACTGCTATATGGTGGACTATGTATATATTTAACCTCATTATTTCCGGAAGCTTACATCACATTTCTTATATCGGTGTTTCTAATTGCTGCGAATAGTAAGCATTTGTCCTATTATTGGACAGCTCCAACAACAGTTTTTATAACAACTGGAATTCTCTATGCGGTTGCGCCAAGTAATAGCTATTGGATTTTGGTTACCTACTATGGACTCGCTTATGTAATGGGCTTCGCTTTCCATTTATTAATCGTCAATCATAAGCAAAATGAAGCGATTCGTAAACAAAACGCGGTACTTGAGCAATATATGTCTCAGATTGAACGTATTACACTGGCAGAAGAACGGAACAGACTGTCGAGTGAGCTTCATGATACAGTTGGTCACGCTTATACTTCTATTATTATGGGGATGGAAACGTTGCGTACCGAACTTGCTACTGAAATGGGTATACAGAGGCTAGATTCTTTGCTTGAAATGGGACGTAAAAGCATCGAGGACGTGAGAGGTTACCTACATCAAATGGATTCTCCGTGTCAATCGTCTTCCTTGATTCAATCTCTACAAAATCTTGGAGCCGAATTTCAGGAGCACGCTCAGGTAAATGTAAGTTTTAGGACATTCGGAGAGGAATATCAACTGTCTCAGCAAGCGAAGATCGCATTCATTCGTTGTTTACAAGAATCTCTTACAAATGCAGTACGTCATGGTCAGGGGACTGAAATTATAGTTTCATTGCAGTTTGAACAACAATATACGAGGTTAGAAGTTCAAGATAACGGAAAAGGAAATGTAGAATGGCAGGAAGGCTTCGGTATGAATGCGATGAAAGAACGGGCAATGAATTTGCAGGGGCAATTGTCTGTATATACAAAGCCAGAGGAAGGAATGCTTGTTACATGTACCATACCGCGACAAATTGAAATAAAAGATGGACTTATTCGTTTGTTAATTGTAGACGACCAGCCATTTGTTCGAGAAAGTTTGAGGACACTACTCGATAGATATGAAGATTTAAATGTAGTCGGTTTGGCTGAGGATGGCAATCAAGCCATCGATTTGTGTGGGCGCCTTCAACCCCACGTTATACTTATGGATTTAGATATGCAGCACATGGATGGAATCGAAGCAACCAAAAAGATTAAGCAACAATGGCCACATATCCGCGTATTGATTTTTACAACGTTTCAAGATACCGAACAGGCTTTAGAATCGCTTCGCAACGGTGCGGATGGTTTTTTACTCAAATCTATTGAAACGTTGGAGCTAGCTAATACGATCCGACTTATTCACAAAGGTGGGACACTGATTGATC
Organism: Lysinibacillus sp. NPDC093692; assembly: GCF_050280125.1. Classification (NCBI taxonomy): domain Bacteria; kingdom Bacillati; phylum Bacillota; class Bacilli; order Caryophanales; family Bacillaceae; genus Lysinibacillus; species Lysinibacillus sp. NPDC093692. The sequence continues at coordinate 1,193 of NZ_JBNNUW010000039.1, read as the reverse complement.
AGGGGATGTCTCACAAAATATTTAAGAAGTTTGATGAGCAAAAAGAGACACCACAATCAAAAGCAACCGCTTATGAGCTAACAGCTAGGGAGATAGAAATATTGCAGCTAGTAGCAAAAGGACTTCGATACAATACGATAGCTTCAAGGCTATATTTATCGAATGGTACGGTCAGGAACTATGCTTCAACAGCTTACTCAAAGTTAGGAGTGCGTAACAAGGAAGAAGCTGTCCACAAGGCTCTAGAAATTGGAATTATTGATTGAACTACCTCCACTTTCACTTCGTTTAGAAGTGGGGGATCCCTAAGTAAAGAGTTCTATCGAACTCTAATTTATTAGGCTAGCTCCACAGTCCTTGCGGTTAGAAGCCTGATCGCTTCATTCTTTAGATTGATACTTGCGTTAATATCTCTATCATGATGTGTATGACAAGAAGGGCAATACCATTTGAAAAAGAAAACTCTAATATTATTGATACAATTTATGAGGTCATTGCTAGTTTGAACAGTAAATTAAATGAAAAAAATATTAACATATATTTAAAAAACAATGGAAAAACGTTATTTGATATGTAAAAAAATAGGTGTTTCGAATATGTTTTCTTATTAAAATTGTAACTAAACATTTTTATGAGATGATATTTAAACTTTTGACTATCCTTATACAAGAGATGCCTTTTTGGTAATATAAAAGTAAGCGTCAAATATTCCCCACCTACTATTTGACGCTTACTTTTAAAGGAAAACAATTCAAAAAAGTGAAACCCGCTAGGGTTTATTTCGTATGCAAATCTTTCAATCAACTACACTTGCCCCTTAGAAAAAAGAAACAATCTTGTCTAAAATTGACTTTGCATAAGCTTGGCCAGATAGCGATGTGGCGGTACCCCATCGCCATCAAGTTAAGGTTCTGAAGCCCCCTAAATGAAAATTTCATTTCTCTGTAGTTATTTATTTCAGGAGTAAGCTCACAGTTAACTATGCATCTTGTTTCGTTAAATAATAAGAACCACCTCCCGATTTTCGAGGGTAGTGACCCCTTAAAGTTAGAGTTTTTATTATGCAGCTAATTGGCTGGCTTGAGTTCGATATTTTACGAGGGCACTGAAAAACTTGCGTTTTTTATAAATAAATTCGTTATAGAGAAAGATAGGGCGCTTCTTGTTCAATTTTGAACAGGAAACGCCCTAAT
>NZ_JBNNUW010000038.1:0-25901 GCF_050280125.1 Lysinibacillus sp. NPDC093692 | reverse complement strand
TCTTCTGCTGTGGAAGAGATCCCTCCCGTACCAATCACATTCACCAATTCAGTAGGAAGCTGCCCTTGGTACGTTGGAAAATAAAGTCCAGCCCGCTTATCGTTTTCCCATTCGTCCTGCGGCGTTTTCGTATGATTTAACTTTAAGGGTTCTGTAAACCGTTGATGTATAAATTCGGTAAAGCTCATACCGCTGACTTTTTCCACCATAATCTCAGCCAGCGTAAAGCCGTCGTTGCAGTATACCGAGAACGCGCCAGGGTCCGCCTTCAAGCTCTGGTTGGACAATTGTCGCAACAAATTATCATGGGCATAGGTATCATTATCTTTAAATAAAAAATTATTGCTATACTCAGTACCTTGCAAGCCAGAGGAGTGGTTCAACAGCATACGTGGCGTAATACGTTTGTAACGCTCGTCTTTCATCTGGAAATCAGGAACATAGTGAACGACAGGAGTATCCAAATCGACTTTTCCTTCGTCGACCAATTTCATTACAGCCGCCGCTGCATACATTTTACTGACTGAACCAATCCCGTATTGGGTATCTTTGGTCAGCGGCTGTTTCCCTTTCATATCGTTCTTACCTGTCTGACCCGACAAAATAATTTGGCCATTATCAATTAGCGCATACTGCACACTAGTCGTCTCATAGGACTTCGTGAGTAGAGCAGCCTTCTCTGCCGCAATCTTTTTCAGTTCTTGGCTAGCAACTTCTTGGCTAACTACAACCGTAGTCTGACTGCTAGAAAACGCCATCGCTCCTGTTGGTAGGCTCATCGTTAACGCTAATGTAGCAGCTAACACCCCAGATAATTTATTTTTCATAATAGAATTGCCTCCTTAGATAAGTAATTGATTTCAAGATAAACACTTCCTAAAACCAAGAAATATTTTCTATAAATAGAATATCAAGGTTTTATTTTGCTCGTAAATACAGTAATAGACTGAAACCATATCAGGCTTAAGACTTATGCTTGATCATGACTAAGTAAATGAAAAAGACCAGCTTGGCTAAATTAGCTTTGCTGGTCATCCTCTATTATGTAGCCCTACAATATTTGTGACTTGTGCTAATTTAGCTGTTTTCATTTTACTTGTTACAGCATCACTAAAATATTCATCCGCATTAACCACTTCAATACCTCAATATTTTTCTTTGCAAGTTGGCGTTTTTATTATAGAAATCATTTCTTAGACTATACGTTAAAAATTGTTATTCACTAAGCTTCCCCATTCATTTAATTCCCTCAAATTGTTCAGCAAAACTAAAAACCAGAACGGAGAAATCCATTCTGGTTAAAGTCTAACTTTTGAGGTTCATACATCTAGGTGATTTTTATTTATTTAAACAATTTTGCATCTGCCCAGTCGGCATGATCATTGTCAATATTATCATTAGCATTAAAAGCAACTAACTCAAGTGTATTTTTCCCTGCAATATCTACTTCTACATGTTCAGCTGGTTCGTTTGATTTTTTAACCGGACTTATATACAAAATTTTGCCATCAGCAATTATCACAAAATTCACAGAACCATGACCCGGCGCTACTTGATCATCAATTCCTACATCAACTGTAAATTTAGTATACTGTCCATTCAAATTATACTTAATTGAACTATTTGAATGCGAGCCAATCCCTTTTTCATATTTCACACCTTTAATAGATAACTGTGTTTTATAAAACGATTGGTTTTTATTATAAGAAAAATAATCAGGTGTCATTTGCTCTATATCTCCTGTAACTGAAGTTGGAGTTAACTCATCACTTAAATACACAGATACAGGTGCAGCTAAAGTAGTTGTATTTCCGCCTACAAAAAATGTACAAATAGTAAGCATTAAAACCACCGCTAAACTTAATACATTAAATCGAAAACCTTTTGGATTAATAACGCGCTTTGTGTTTTTCATATCACTAGCCCCTTTCGATTTTGAAGTACATTCATATCTTTACACACGCAACCAAAATTTTCAAGAAATTTTTCAAATTGTAAATTTTGTTAAAAATTAGAACAAAAACAAAAAGACATTATTAATTGGTAGTGTAGCCTCGATACCATACTGTGCCGTTTTTGCCCCAACAATCATTTCTGCTCGCATTTCTTTGATGGCGTTACCATCCAGTGGTAGTCTGTAATCATTGAATCTAAAGCATCTGGTGGTTAGTGCTCTTTCTTTTAACATAGGTTTGCCCTCCTACGGTGTGGTATAATAATGTTGTTAAGCACCGTCAAAGGGCATAAACCAATTCGAGCTGTAGCGTCTGATCACGCTGCGGCTTTTTTGTGCATTAATCTACAAAATCAAAACCATCGTATAGCTGTTCCCAAGCCCATTGTTATAACTCTCAGCGACAGCCTCTTGGAGTTCTCCGACTGTTAGATTTTTATCAATTCCTAATTGCTCAAGGGTAAATGCCTCTTTTACTTAAGCACCTTGTAAATTCATTCAGACTAAAAAAGTAACTTCCATTTCCTCCTTTTGTTATCGAACATTTTGGTTTAAACACGAATTATAAAATAGGATACAGAATAAGATATAGAACTGATTAGTTTAGGGAGGTTAACATTTGAGTAAACACAAAGATACTTTTAATATTAATGACTTTTTATCGAATGGCGAAAATGATGCTGCTAAGCTTGCTGTAATTGGTGGACTAATTACTACATTAGGTGACGGTTTATCTACTATTGCAGCAATGATGGCTTTGGAGGAAGCTCAATCCCAACAATCAAATACCAACAATCATAGCTACTTAAATAAAATAGATGAATTAGAAAAGCAAGTTCAATATTTAACAAAGGAACTACATAAACTTAAATACTCAAGAAAATGAACCTCTTTCCCTATTACACAAAATTTATCAGACACAATCCTCATATTTTTCATTAGTTTGCTGTAACGACCTCGTTATGGTTTTTTCTTATATTGTTCAGTGAAAAATTCCGAATATTCGGATGGTTAACATAACCATGGTCTTTCGTTAAATAAATTCCTATACTAGTAACATCTTATATACTGAGGTGGATAATATTGAATATATTCAAAACATCGGAAACATCAAAAACAAAGAAAACTGCTTTATCAAATGGCTGGACTCTAACAAAAAGTTGTGTAGACATATCTGTATTTAGCCATTCGCCCTCGCCTCTCCTTATATTCGAAATTTTACCATAGATTTATTAACAATCAGGTTAGGAAATAAAAAATAATTTCCCGGGTAAGCGCAGGAAATGACAAGTAAACCCTTAAGAAAAACTTTGTGGGTTACATTATTCATCCATTTTCACCACCTAATCAAATTTCGAATGTACCTTCTAACTTCTTTGTGGACCCGCAATATCCGCACCTATCACATCTATGTGGCTTTTTACGACCTTGTTTCGCTGCTATAATGTTTGCTAGCATCGTTTGAACATAGTCCTTTTCAAAGTCGAAACGCCCTGAATTCAAGTGTAAAACTGATTTATCTGGCGGCGATTCTTTAGTTACTGCCACAATCTATAGATCATAGTAGCGACCTGTATTTTGATAGATGATCTCTCGATACACCCACATCTGCAGCACGTAATCGAAGGCTTGTACAAATGAAACCAAAGTATTATATTTCTCGCTCCAGTGGCGTTTCCTAAGCTCTTGAGTACTCTTTAAATCACTGAAAAATCCACGTCCATGATTGATGTTGTCTACTTTGATTTTCCACCCTACACCAAATAATTCGCCTGTATAGATAACCTCTTTTTCGCCTTGCAAAGCGAACATACAAAACTCGTCATTTTTAATGGTATCAATCATGTCGTCAGCTTTTTCGTAGTCCTTATACTTGTTGCCACGATTGGTATAAATGGTGTGGTGATTTAGCTCTTTAAATCCAGTGAATGCCTCATTACTTTCAAAGGCAGCGTGTAAATATGAGCCGACCATTATAGCTGTAGAGGGAGGACGAGAAAACTCGCCCCTTACCTCTGCAAACGCTAAAAAACACTCGTATTTTAAACGAGTGTTTCGTGACTTTTATGACAACCATTTCGGAGGTGTGTTTTTCTCCCAATAAATTAATGAAGTTGCACAATACATTATAAAAGTAGCGTATTTCATTGATATATCAATGTTTAATATGATTTTATATGTTTCACAAATAAGCATGATAATGCAAAATAACGAATTAATTTGGGGCTATGTGGGGCTAAATTGGGGCTAATGAAATCTAACAACGGCGAGCGTGTGTACAGGAATGCGTGAGTGGGATTGGGGGTAATGCCCCAATCTTTTTATTTGGCCATCCACAATAAATTAACTAGCCCGATTTCAAAGTCCGTGTTTGGGTCTACTGCTACTCCTACTTCGAAAGGATGTCCCCCAACTGGGATTGTAGCTATTACTGTATTTGTTACCCCATTTATTACTGACACATTATTACTTGATGTATTTGCCACATAAATAAGACCTGCTTGGTCCTGTTGCTCCTGTTACTACCGGACAAGGAAAATTACACGCTACAAATCGAAATATTTGATGGTTATGGTTCCCACTACAAAAACTCATAATTTCACTCCCTATTTGATACTATAGGTAATTCAAAAAAAGGATGGGTTGCAGGCACATTCATATAAACCCAATTCACAAGCTCATTTTTATTTTGATTTCTAAAATACAGTTTAATATTAGTTCTCTATTCTCCCTTTTCTGTTAATATTATAGGAGTTATTAAAAGATATGAGGTATTAGCTTATGAGAATAAACAAACTGATTACATATTTCATTATTTTTTTATTGTTGTGTTGGTTAGTTTTAATGTTGTGAACAATTACATTTATGTTTTTGCCGGAAGTTATGAAGGATTTAGAAAAGCGATCGAAGAAAAAGAAATGCAAAAAATAAAAACATATATTCGGTCTGGATACGATGTGAACTGGAAAGATACAAGTGATGAAGAGCAAGTTAGTTTACTCCATATTGCAGTAAAAACTTATGAACCAAAAATTGTGGAGCTGCTTTTAAAAAATGGTGCGGACCCAAATATTGAATCAACAACTCACCATAAAAAAGCTCGATGGACTCCCGAATTTACATCGACAACAACTCCAATAGAACTAGCAATATATGATTATAATATCGTTGAAGAAACACTTCATTTATTAATTGAATATGGGGCGGATGTTAATAAATTCACTTTAGTTAACAGAAGCTCCCCTCTATTTACTGCTGTAGATGCAGAAGATTATCAAGCAGTTGAAGTTCTTTTAAAAAGTGGAGCTAATCCTAATATTTTAAATAAGTTTGGGTATACACCGCTAATGAGTAGCTTTCAAGTGTATAAACCCAATATCACAGAATTGTTGTTGGAATATGGGGCCGATCCAAGTATACAATCGAAAGAAACTTTAAACGAAGGAAAAACAATTTTAGAGTTGCACGAAAATAGTTTTGAAAGACGTTACAAGTGCGACCCCTGTGCTAAAAATGTGATTCAGTATATTAATGAATGAAATTTTGGGTGAGTAAGATAATGGAAATTAACGAATGATACGTGTGTAATGTAACAGGTGAGAAGCAGTGCTAATACAGCACCCGCTTTATAAAAGTAGCAGCATTTCCAAATGTAATAAGCAAAAGATTTTTGCTTCGGTGTTAATTCCATCAAAAGTAAGTACCGTTACCCTAACAGCCAAGAGGGGGCATACTCACTTTTCAGTGCAAAATAAAAACACCCCGAAAGGTGTTTTTACTCACTATTCAAGACTTACTCTTCTATCATTCTTAACTTTTTTTCCATAATACTTAAAACTCTATGTTCTAACTGCATGTCTATCTCCTGATAATTCAAAGCAACAATATGAGCTATTGCTTCTTTCTGCTCTTCCTGAATATCGATTTTCTTTAGTAAATCCATTTATCGTAGAAGAATATTTAATTATCTACAGCAACTTCTTAGTTGCAATTTTACGACATAGAAATGGTATCTAATTTAGACGCTTATTAATTATAAAAATATTAAATCTAAAAACCAATTATCAAATTCTTCGTTTTTCATTGAAAATACTTCTACATTACTGTTCTTATCAACTGAATAAACAAGAATTTCTCTTACTTTTTCATCTATTTCAATCAAAATATCTTTCATATCATTCGTTTTTGTACCTACTGCTTGTCCATGAATAGCTTTAGAACGAATTTTATACAATTCTTTAGCTAAAAAATAATTCCTTTTCTTCTCTTCAAAACTTCCTCCTAAATATAATGCAAACCTTTCAGCAACTTTATGAGTTATTTCTGAACTATCATTAGTAAACAGGCATTCTAATAATGAACAATAATTAATTACTTTATTTGGGAGAACAGTCGTACTTCTTGCGTTTAATAAAAAATAGAAAGCTCGTTCAATTCTATCTGTCCCTTTATATAAAGGATTTATAAATTTTTTTATTATCCCATTATCAAAATTTTCATGTTTAATTTTATATTTTTCATAATATTTTATAGCTGAATCTATTTCAGATTGTGAAAATATTGTTTCTTTTATTTCTCCATCACTTGTTGAATTATGACTAAAAATAGCATTGCTTGTTACTATACCATCTCGGGGAACCCTTTTATATGTTTGTAAAAAGCCCATTTCACAATTTACACTATTATCTTTTACTAACCATAACGATCCAATAAAAGTTTGAACTTTTCTAAGAAAAAAGTGTATTAAATCTAAATTATCAATTTTATATCCGAATTTATCGCATAGTAAGTTATAATCACCTATTTCATATATATAAACGCTATCTTTAAAACTATACGCTTCAGAAAACCCAAAGCCCTCCAAAAATGTATCATTAAGTAAGTTTTTTTCAAATAAATCATTGCTATTTGAAATGCGCATATTTTGATCAATAATTTTACCTTTAAATAATTTATCTGGAATTTTTATATTATGAAGTTTAATCACAAATTGATACTTAATAACTTTCACCCCAATTTTTTCCGACTTCCTATCTTATAATAATCTAAGACATGGAAAACATGTGATACTATTTTGATACTATTATTTCGCTCACAAAAGTTCGTTCTTAAATAACCTAACAAAAAAAATAATTGTTAGTACTTTTCAAGCAAAAAAACGCCATCGATAGTGGATAAAGAATCTAATATATTATTCACATTTTGTTTTGATTGTATAATCGCTTCATCTAAAGCATCTAAAAAAATATAACCTACTTTTTTGTTTATTTTGATTCCATAAACTAAATTCATTTGTCTTTGTAATTTCTTCTTCTAACCATCTATCACCAGTATAATTTCGTAAAATAATGAATATTGCATTATGTTTTTCCTTAATTTCTTCAAACTCAGCTCTTAATGTATGCTTTTACCAATACCAGGTTCACCTAGCAATACTAACAATCTTTCATTTTCTTTATCTGATAAATAAATATTTTACCCGAGTTCAATTTTTCATCGAAAAGTCCTTGAGAATCATATTTTATTGTAACTTCTCTATTTCTCCAATATCTCTTCCAATCATACATCTCAAACACCTCCGACCATTTCATTACATTATATACCAATACTAAAAAGCCAACTATATTTAATATTTTTTTGTGATTTATAAGAGTATACGAAGGTTTTTTTTGTTATTATTATAGAAAACATTTCCAAATCGAATATTTCTAAAAAGGGGTTAGATTATGCAAAAAAGAATTACTTGTTTATTAGGAGCTGGTGCTGCATTAGAAATAGGGGGACCGACTTCAATTGGACTTACAAAAGAAATTATTTCTGAGTCTTTTTATTTACAAAAATTATCCCTTATCCTTGATGATTATTATGGAAAAGATAACTATAACTTTGAAGACCTATTACATCTAATAGAAACCTTTTTATCATACCAACACAATAAAGCTGCTGTAAAAAAGTATAAGCCTGTTTTAGGTGCATTTATTAATATGATGTCATTATTAAACTTCGAAGATGTAATGGCCGCAAGGAGAACTATATATACAAAAATATGGGATGCCATTGATTCTTATAATAATGATATATTGACTAACAATAATAAATCTTGGTATGTAGATTTTTGGAGTAGATTAAACAATAATGGGAATTTTTTAGATATCATTACCTTAAATTATGATAATACAATCCAATGTTCTTTAAATGAACAATATTCAGATGGGTTTATAAAAGTAAACGACACTTTTTCTAAGATTTCATTGGATGAACTTTACAGGGATGATTTATCAAAAGTGATTAATCTACATGGTTCAATTCTTTTTGGGGACTATAGTGGAAATAGCTCTGAAACTGCAAACCTATATGTTTTTGAAGATGATTTTCATGAACTCTACAAATATTCAAATTATAAAGTGGCAAGAGAAAAATTTTTTTATACTGCAAAAACATCACATGTTACACAATCTGGGGAGGTAGCAGAGATTACACCAATAATAACCGGATTGAGAAAGGCAGATAAATTAATTGTTTCACCATATAATGCATATCATCATTATTTTTATGATGCCATTAGAAAAAATTCAGGGTTATTAATTGTAGGATATTCATTTGGAGATTCACATGTAAATAATATCATTGAAAAAATTACAGCATTACATGGGGAAAAGAGAAAAGTAGTTGTAATTACATACCTTACACCGTCTCAGAGAGAACCTTGGTACCCTGATCACTCTATTATGATGGAAGAAAAAGGATGGCTAACGACAGAAGCATTGTTCTTCTATTCAAAAGCGGCCAAAGACTATTACCCATTTGGGGAAAAATTTGAATATAATAACCCTATAAAATCTAAAGATGGTAGGTTAATGATATTTTTGGAGGGGTTTAAACAAGCCGTTGAAAATCATGGTGATGAAATAATAGAATTTTTAATGACAGATTAAAACGTTATGTAGTTCACAACAGAATTTTTAAAAAAGGAATACGGAATTCTGTATTCCTTTTTTTATAGTACCAATTGTTTCTTTTAATTTTGTTAGAATCCCTATCTTTCGGACACACCTGGATAAAATTGTTGGAGGCAATTCTGTAATTATATAGAGTTGAGACTTTACAAGCCCAATGTATCAGCGTTAATTTACGTTCAATCAATGGCATCACCCCATTATGCTATTTGCTTTGTAAAATGAAAAAAGCACCCATCAGGATGCTCAACTTATTCCAAATAAACTTTTAATTTGTAAAGAGGCATATTCCTTAACAATATCTATAGGAACAGAGCCGAGTTCTAACCCTTTTTTCAACATACCTTCTTTAGTTTTATTCCAAATTCCGTTATTTTTAACAGAGTCTAAAAATTCATGTCCATCCCACGTCATTGATGCTATTAACCTGAATGGTTTGTTATCAGCCCATTGTGTGTTATTTTTCACATATCCAGCTTGATCTAATATTTTTAAATGGTACGCAACTTCTTCTCTGTCCCAGTCTTCTGGGATGATTAACTCTCTCCTATCATCGTTACTTTCAATAAGTAATAATAATTCTCTTACTAAATTCAAATCTCTTTTCATCTTCATCACCTCCCACCCAATCATAAGCCAGAAGGTGTGTACAAAACCTCAATAACTTTTTGACCTCAAAAGCAAGCACCGTTCGTAGTAAGGGGTAGACCACTAATGCTCACTTTTCAGGGCAAAATAAAAACACCCCGAAGGATGTTTTACATTATCTATTTTTTCTCATACAACATTTCTAAAGATTCTAAATACCTTTCGTATTTGTTTTTTTCGTCTTCAACGCTTTCTTCTAGATGTTGCGAAATAGTATGTGTACTTTCCATTAATAATTCACTAACCATAAGAACATCGTTTTTTGTAATCCTTAGCATTTCCTTTATAAAGGTATTTGAATAAGTAGTAGGTGTTATTTTACGAGTAATTATTTTCATTGTTATATCTTTGGTTTTAGTGGATAAATAATTTTCGTTATAATTGAATAATTTGTTTTTTCTTTTAGGAATTTCAAACGTCTCTTTATATTCAATAAACAAATCCGAGAGATGACTGCATATAGTAACTGTTTTAAAATTATCGAATTGTAGATAAAATCTATTGCCGTTTGGTTCAAAATGCTCCAATTTCAACTCTGCTAAAAATTTTCTACTTAGACCAGTGTATAAATTAAATCCGATTAAAAGTCTATCTTCTATTTTTTGATTTTTATCACTACAAAAATGTTTAATTTTATTTATTTCTTCTAAGTTTAGATATTCCTTATTTTTTTCACTTGTCTTCGGAATCTCGATGTTCTTCATAACATCGCTAGTGTAATCCTTAGAATAAGTAAAATCGAAAAAAGATTTTAACGAGTAATAGTGATTTACATGATTACTATCTACCACTTTCATTAGGTATGTACTGACATCACGTGTATGTATGGATTTAAGATTTCTATGGCTTATATCATCTACTGATTCATAAAAATATTTCAAAAATTTTTCAACTTTTGGTTTATAGGCTTGTGGATGTTTCCTATCTTTCTCCCTTTCTTTTTCTTCGTAGTACTCTTGTAAAATACTATAAAACGGCTCTAAATAATCTCGAATTTCATCCATTTATACTCCCCCCTTAACATTACCTTAAATAATTTCTCGTAATTATTCAAATTATTACGTTTGTTTTAAAAAAGGTAAGTACATCTAACATAATTCGAGTAATACAAGGTAATTTAAACAACTGCCACTTACTAACCCTCAATCATTTAGTGGCTGTTTGATGCAGTTTCAAAGCAAAAGAAAAAGCCCTACGTAGTACTGCAAGGCTCTTCTAATTGGCATAATACAGCTGATGATAAACTACTCCCTCACTAAAGGTCATAAATCGATGGGCTCTAGGTCTACGAACGCTACAAAGCTTCTCTATTAGTAACATATATACCCAAACGCTCATTCATATAAAGAGTATTTTTGTTTTTCCATTCAAATACTTTATCCCGTGGATAACGAGCTGAAATTGCATGACACTTAGGAAATCCTTCCATTCGAATTATCTTTTCTACAGTCGGTAATTCACATTGGAATATTTGAGCTACATGTTCTTTTTTCAGATTTGAAGGTAGAGTTAATTCGAATTTCATATTTTCTCTACAATCTTCCATCCCCTTTTTATAGGCCTCTATAACTACTTTTTCTACTTTCGCCCTGATTAACTCTAACTCAAGTTCATTTATTTTTATTTCTAAATTAATACTATGTTCCATTTCCTTTTGCACTTTCATAAAATTGGCTCCTTTAGTTAAAATATATTTTCATCAATACCATTAACTCTATAATGTCCAATCTTGAAGAAAAGAAAAAGAAGCGGTTAAATTGTTAATCCAAGCCGCTTCATATATGTTATTATATTTATGATTTATTTCAGTTTACCAACTGGATTTTTGAAGCTGTCGTTGCCGCGACGGCTTTTTCATTTCCTAATGTTCCACCAATCACCTTGCCAATAATCTTCACCTGATGTTCTCGTACTACTTGTATACTTTCACCTAACAATAAGATTTGATTACCGAAGCGAGTGAAGGGACTAATAAAACGTTCTCCGGCCGCTTCAAATACCGCTAAATCCTTTCCGTTGCTTCGAGGCTGTTCTGTTGAAACTAGCACCTTATCGCCTTCTAAAAGCCCTAATCCAATACAATCATTCATTACTTCTAATTTAAATTCTGATTCCATTTTGAAAACTTCCTTAGTTATCTTGTAAAGCTATTTTGACTGTACTAAATAGGTCTCTTAGCAGTGCTTCAGCATGATAAACGTTGTCGCTTACTATTCTGTTGAAAACTCCATAACGATGGTAATCATGAACAATGCCAATCTGCACATCGCGCTCATCGACATTACAACGACCGAAAAATTTTTCTTCAACTAGCTGTTGAACATAATGCGCATTTTCTAAAATCTCTAGAATATCCGCTAGTGCATCTACTGTATTTACTAAGCTAAATGTTACTGTTGTTTTTTCCATGTTTTTTAGCTCCTATCTGCTATGTTTTATAGTGTGATTTAATTAAATGATCCGATACCTTAGCGATTTGTTGCTACTGCATTCAAAAGTAATTGCTTGTTGCGGTCTGACATGGCACACCACTCTTTAACTGTTACTTTCATTTGGATGCCCCCCCTTTTTAAATAGAAAAAACTTCGTCCCCCACAAATTAATTATTGATCTGTTGTGTGAGCAACTTCATATAGCTTTTAATCAAAGCACGAACTATTCGCTGGCTTTCTAACTCTGATAGTCGATTCATATATTCACCTACCTCTTTTAGTATGTCGGTTATTTCTAGTCCATTCACCGACTGAATGTTGACAGCTTACATAACTACGTTCCGTTGTCGTAAATTCATATTACAACAACTACAAAACGTTGTCAACTACGTTCCGTTGTCAAACACTTTATAATTTGATATTATTAATTTAGGGACGAGGTGAAAAAAATGCGTGCAAAGTCCACTTTAAAGGATGTTCTTGATGAAAGAGGCCTTTCGATTAGTAAGTGTGCTGAAATGGCAGGGTTAAAAAAAGAAACTGTTCGTCGTCTGTATAATGACACTACTATGCAATACCAACGAGATACTTTAGGGGCGTTATGTAAAGCTTTGGATGTCGAAATTTCCGACATACTCACTTTAGTAGAAAATGATGAATAGCAGCAAAAAGCATCTACTCTACTGGAGCGGATGCTTTTTGTATGTGCAGCTTGTCTCTTCAATACATAATAAAAAGCCACACCTTGTTGGATGTGACATGACTTAAAAGTTATTTAAAATGATTCCATGCTCTCTCCTATATAATTTGTCAGCATATTGTTTTCCCTCACTGATAAAACATGCCATTTGTCGTTCATGTATTAAATTAGCCGGAAACTTTTTAGGTACTCTAAGTAGTCATCTATTATTCTCCAAAACCTCTCCTTCATTTCCATAGAAGTAGATTGCATTTCTAACACAGCGAGATTAATTAATTTTTCTAAAACAATTATTTCTTCTTTATCAAGATTATAATTTTCACTTTTAAGAAAATTTCGTATGGATTTGATTTTACCGTACTTCTTATCTTGGATTTTAAGTTTCTCAATGTATTTTATTATTTTTATGTTAGGGAAAAACCATTCATCCCTTTTATTATATTTTCTAAACTTTTCATGAAGATAAAATTCGAATCTTTTGCCACCAGTAGTACAGTGAAGTAAAGTTAATTCTTCTGGATTGGCAGTTTGGAGTTCTTTTAATCTTCTTTGTACACTTGTTCCAGAACCCATTTTTATTGGTCCATCATTCGCCGATTGAATAAAATAAACATCATCTGAATTACTCAAAGTAAAATACAATATCCATCACTCCTCAATATTTTAAAGTCTGATCGCCATATTTGATGGGCAGCTGGTATGTTCTTTTTTTGATAAGCTGATGCTCAATTTCTGGTCTCTAATATTATTTTCGCCACTCGTGGCGAAAAATATGCTGTAATGCTCTATTACTCCATTAACAATTTCAAGGTTAGTATCAACTTTGCTCTAAGCAAAAATAAGTTTACTGGATTATCTCACTTCACAATTTTGGAAGGTCCTATTTTTCTACTTACAAGAAAAAGAAATCAGCAGAAACAAAGGTTTCTATAGTTACCCACACTTTTGTAGTCACCTTTTCTCAGTATGTAAACATTGTTTACTACCTTCTTTAATACAAGACCAAAATTAGACAAACTAATCATCCCTCAAAAGTGGACTCAACAATTTCGATCAGACTGGCCCAACTTTACTTTATCCTATCTTTTTATATCAGTCAGTGTTCCACTAAATGACTTGGAAGACATCTTTTGGATTTCTTGCTCTAGCAATAGCTTATGAACACCCCACCAATCTCTTAAAAAAATAGTATAAATAATCTATAATAACCTTATTATTACTTAAAGGAAGGTTATTAAAATGTATATTAAAATTAAGAAACAAAAACAAAGTAAAAGTAATTTCTTTTTTAGTTTACTAATTTACAGTTTGATTTTTTTCGTTATTTCATTTGCTGTAGCCGTAGGAATTCACCAAAGAATTATTGGTGAATATATTAATGACTTAAACGGAGCCTTTTTTGTTTTTCTAGCTCCAGCGATTTCTACAATTATTTGTACATACCTTGTCCTCGCTTATTCATTTTCAAAAAAATACATAAATAAAAGATACCTTTCTACTTTTAAAGACACACTTGCACAATTAAGTGTATTCTTCACTATTATTGTTAATGCAGTCGTAAAGTTTTATGTTCCAAATAATGAAACTGATAATACAGTAATCAAATCTGATTTCATTTTATTTAAAGAGTTTACAGAATTCCTTGTTACAATCACTCAACCAATAAACTATATATACACTTTACCTTTGTATTTGAGTATGATGACTTTAATAATTCTCGCTTTAGAGCATTCTAAGTTTGTTAGTAATCCAATAAAAAAGAGGAAACTTATCCCCTCAACTAAAGTTACAACAAAAACCGCTAATATGGAAAAATTAGAACAAATCCTTATCGAAATAGAACAAAACATTACAATTGCAAGAAATCTTTTGAATAATAATAATTGAAATCTATTACTTGATTTCAACTTCATTTATATAGGAAGTCCTGAAATCCTTTGACATTTGAAATATTTTTTTATCGTAAATCCTCCATAAAATAAGGCAGCCTCTCCAATTGCGATTAGTTTACCTCACGTGTAGTGGTTGCCTTCTCTTCGATTCGTTGCACCTTCATTGATGATTCCTTTACTGGGCAATAAACACAAATATAAAAAGCCGAGTTTCCTCGACTTTTCATTATCTCCTCAACACACCTGCCCGTGTGATTTTATATTCCCCATTCATGGGTTACTATGTATTCTATCGTTTCCACCGTAGGCTTGTAAATCCAGAATCTTTTTCCTTTAGGTCCTCTGCGGCGTTGATATTGTCTCACTCTTGGATCATGAAGAAAAAAATCCTCTAAGTATGATTTACTCATACAAGTTAAACGAACCAACTCATCTATATCACAAAGAATAAGATCTTGTCTTACATATTCATCAATCTGTTTTTTAACTTCTTGCTTAATGGTAGTCATAGCCTCGTCATCCAGCGTTATCTTAACATCAATATTTTTCATTTTTATTTATAAACCCCTTTTCTAAATAAGGTATTTTTTTATATCCAAAAATTCCGATTTATCTAGAGTTTAAATTTATTGAATTATTTTTTATCCATTCAAATACCTCATCTCGTGGATATCTCGCTTTCATATATGGGAATTTCGGAAAGCTGAATATATTTTTCAATTGATGTACTACTGTATCACTACACTGAAATATTTCCTTTAAATCCGAATTGGTTAACAAAGGTGGCCATTTATGCTGTTGTTTTCCATACTCTACTCCTTGTAAAAAAGCCTCTTCCGCTACTTGCTCAATTTTTAATTTAACTAATTCTAGTTCGAGTTCAGCTATTTTAACCTCAATATTAACCTGGTTTATTTCGTTTTTTTTAGCCACAACCATACCTCCATTATTATTTGATTTATCAAATATTTTACAATAGGCACTAACTCCAGTAAAACATTGGCCAATACCCACTCTATGTTTTAGCAACTCTCTCATATATTAATTCTTCCATACGATTTTCTATATAAGATTTCAGGTTAACATTAGTTAACATTCTGCTTGCAGCTGCCTTCGCCGTACTTTCCTTCTTCACGTTCGAATATGCCTTCAAATAAGCTTCTGTGGCATTTCCCAGTTCAATATAATAATCAGCAAAAGCTTGTTGCTTCACTGTTAACTTTTGTTCAATCAATGGCATCGCCTCATTATGCTAATTGCTTTGTAAAATAAAAAAGCACCCAAGAATGGATGCTAGAAAATTATATATTTAATATTTCTTTAATTTCTTCAAATGTTAAATCGTCAGAACTTCTAAAGCCTTTAGAAGTTTTAATTTCATTGTGTTTTTGTATCATTGTCTTTAAAGTGTTCATACTTGGCCCGAAACCGTGAGAATTAAAGTCTTCAATTTTCCCTTCTTGCATGAACTCTTTAATTTCACTATATTGATCTAGTTGTTCGACTAAGAATTTATAGAAGCTAAAATATTTCACTTCAACATCATCATTTAAATCAAAACCTTTAAATAACACTTCATCTTCGTCGATTATCTTTCGAGCTTCTTCATTACGAGACCATGAAAAATACAAATCTCTATATAAATTCAACACTTCAACCACAAATTTACATTCTACTGGGTTAACCTCTTCAGAAAACCATTCTGTAGCTAAAGAATAATATTTAGAATATCCAGAAACAAAAATATCTCTTAAATTTTCATATTGTCTCTTTTCGTAATCATCATTAGTTAATCTCGAAAGAATTTCATATTGATTCGCAATCATTAATCTATCTTTCATACTTAAAGTGTCTTCCATCCTTATCACCTCCAGCCCAATCGTAACCTAATATTAGATAATTATGTAATAACATTTTGATACAATTATTTAACTCTCAAAAGCAAGTACCACCGATCAAAGTGTAAGAAACTTAGCTCGATACTCACTTTTAAGGGCAAAACAAAAGCACCTATCAGCCATTGAGCGTAGATGCTTGTTTACTGCTATTTTGTTTATAATCCCCATTGCTCTTTCAATTTCGTTAAAAACTTCATCTTACTACCATCATCCCCACAAGCATCTGGATGAAACTTCTTGGAACCCAATCGGTAAAGTTCGTGCAGTATCTTCTTTTCATCATCATTGTAGTTACTAGATTCATTACTTAAGTAACTACTACCGTTTTCACCCGAATAATTGTTGTAGTTACGCTTGAAACTTTCCTCATAACTACGCTTTGCATATTCTTCACGTGCTTTTTTGTCAGCAATTACTTTTTCTAAGTATTCAGGATTCCTCAACTCTCCAAAAACGTCATAGCAATATCTATATGTGTCTTCACCATATAAATCCTCGAAAGCCTTTTGTACTTTTCTATGAGTTTCTAATATTGCATCGTGCTTCTTCTTTACCTTATATTCTTCAGTCTGTTGAAACTCCAATTCAATCTGTTCGACAAGTGGTCCCAATTTAGCATTAATCATTTCATGAAAGGTATCTTCATCAATACCCATTTCATTTAATTTCCCCTCTAAGACACGACTAACATAACGATCACCATACCAGGAATCGATAAAATCATAGTATCCCATAGTGCAAATAACCCATTGTTTCTTTTTTACTTTACCATTCTCTCGGTAGCTGTGATGTATACTAATTTTATAAGCATCTAATATCGGCCTTTCAAATCGTTCATCGCTGTATGTGTAACCGTATGACTTCTTAGGTTCCTCACCGACAAAGCCAAATGTTGTCTCAGTAACAATGATTTCTTTATGTGTGCCATACGGATCTGGCTTCTTCTTTTGTACTTTCTGAATGACACAAAACATGTACTCTGCTCCTTTCCATGTAGTTACTTTCCGATTACATAAAGTACCTACACGACTAATAACACGCTACTGCCTTTTGGAAGCGGCCTTTAACAGTAAATCTATTCCCATAGTTCTGTAACGCGCTTTCCGATAATTCAACCCGGCCATACTGTTTTTCTTTTTCCCGTCTTTTCATAATGTCCTGATCGAATGAACCATTCCTATCCCAGTAATCTGAAAACAGTTCTTCATCATCCATCGCCTCTATCTGTGCATCCCATTCAGTCACTGACATTTCGCGAGCACTTTCTTTAATTTGCTCACGCTCTAAAACGTAATTCAAGCACTCTTTCAGCGTTTTTAATACATCAGGGTATAAATCAACAGAATTTGCTTTCCAAGCCTCATACTGTGCTCGCTCGTTATCATAGAGAAGGGAAACTGCTTCTTCCAATACTTCAACACGCTTTTTTACTTTATCCATGCGCTGATTACGTTTTTCATAAAGCTCTACCAGGTAACTAGCATAATCTTCAACGTGACAAGCCAATTTGTAGATACGGCCACTACCATAATCGAAACCTGTTATCGTCGGAGCAATACCTTCATAAGCTTCTTGACGCTCTGCATGATATACTCGTTCGATTTCTTCTAATTCTTGTTGTGCATGTAAGTACGCCCAAAATTGACTGTCTGTTAGCATGCTATCACCCTTTCATTCGTTCTTCTCTTGCCTTTAATCGGTCAGCCATACTTTGTTGGTTCGAAACATCCTGTAAATGGACTTCCTGATCATTTAAAAGTTTAAGTAGTCTTTTGTACGCTAAATCCTCTAATGCTTTTAAATTTTTTATAGCCCTTGAGGGTTCGGTATTTACATAATCAAAGAAAATCATGGCTGTGCGTTCCCTTGGCACATTCTCGGTCCTATGAGCTAAAATAAGCTCATCCTTAAAATTCAATTCATCACAGCAACTTTCGAGAATATCTTGAGCCTTTTCAATTACCTCAATAGCAGCAGATATTTTATATCGCTTTACCTCACCCTCTGGCATGGTTTCCGCTTCTTTTAATGATTCGTAAGCTGCTGGTATTTGCTTTTTGAAGAGGCGTTTTAGTTCATCTAAAGTCAATGTCTCTCACCGTCCGTTATATGCAATGTGCTCACATTTGCAACATTCATTTTAAGAAGTAGGTTGCCGGCAAAAGCCAACATTTTCATGGATCCAGTCTATAATTACTAGTGTAGCTATACATACCATGGCAACCCTATTTATCTGTATATCCATCAAATCAGCCATAAAGTCGTTATACAATTTTCTAAACAAGTAACCACATCCCTATATAAATGATGTTAGTATTTTTTAGTAATAAACTCATTCAGAAGCGGTTTCTGGCAATTATCAGTGTCCTTAATACGAAATACCTTAGCATTTCTTAGCATCCTTAATACGGAAATATGTTAGCAAAAGTTAGCATGGTTGCATTCTAGATGCCACTATTATTGTTTGAATTCATGTATTTGTTTGTCTTAATCACATATTAATAAGCTTTTCTGCCTGTTAATGCACATACTTTTCATACACTTTCTTACTGACTGACAAATCAAGTCGGAATTTCTCTTTTGCGATCATTAAATCAACTGTATCGGCTAAGATTGGCTCTCGTTCAATTAACATCTCAGGTGTCATCTGATTTTTCTTTAGAGATTTCACGTGTCCATGACGACTAGAAACTGCTTTGTTAGCAATTGTGTTTGCTTTTATAAAGCTCACCGTTGTTGGTTCTAGCAATGATTGTTGCAACTTAGCCATTGTTTCCTTTTGATGCACTTTGTCTAACATCCTAAAGATTTGAAAACCTTCTAACCCTGACGACTGACGAAGTGTTTTAACTACTTCAAATAGCCAATCTTCAAATGCTTCTGCTTCAGGTCTTTGTGATCGAGTTATCGCTTTGTAAATCCCTTGTTCGGATATTGCTGTAAACTTCTGATTCATACCAGTCAATTTGACATGTGTAAGAAATTTACTTTTTAAGTGTCTTGTCATAGCAGCTGTACTACTGTAACAAAGGGCATCGGCTATATCTTTAGCAATTCCCCACCACTCACTTTCAATTTCCACAAAACGTATTTCATGTTCTAGCCATTTCTCTGTTTTAATTTTCACTAGATTTATCCTCCTTTCATTTTTCAAACATTGCAACCATCTCATGAAAAGGTTGCATCCTTTTTCTTGGATATGCACACTTTTGGATGCATACTTTTCGTTCTAATTCTTGGGTTTTCTTGGGGGTTTATTTGTTTCGGAAAAGTATTTGTGTTTTGTTTTGGAACGTTCCAATCAACTCTCGTATAACGCTCTAAAACGACTGTTTCCCTCTAATTAAATCAATGTAGTACTACAAGCAACGATTGGAGTACTGCATTGAAGTACTCCGCTAATTGTTAGGCTTTGCCAGGCTCTAATACCTTGCGTTTCCTTACTGTCGTGTTCCGTTTGGTAAATGAATTGAGTTCCGTTTTGGAACGTTGCAACCTTAACATTTCTCAACATGTCCAGTGCATCGAAATGAGTAATTTATGTTAACTTTTGTAGCCTTTCAAAAGGAACGTTGTTTGTTTCGTAACGTTACCATTCATCGAACCGTTTCATTTCTTCCAACTTCTCATAATTTCGATGCGCTAGTAAAACAGCCAATTTCAAATATTGTTCCTGGTATTCAGTATCCGGAAAATACTTAATCAATTCAGCACATCGGCATACTGCTACGTTGCCTACCCAGTTTTCTTTTGCTGCTACTCTTCTAACAGTTTGATAAGGTACCCCAAAGAGATTAGAAACATCCTTTAACGATGTACGGCTATTCTGTTGTGAGCGTGCATAATATTCCCTCATCCAATCCCAATCGAATTTAAGATTCAAAACAGACACTCCTTCACAACCTTTTTGGTATAGTGTTTCATTTGTAATTATGTTGTACTACATTAAAAATACGCCCTGCCAAATTATCGACTATGAGATTTACTACAAAGGAGAGATATTATTATGAACTCATTAATCACCGTTTCTATCGATAAAGCTGAAATGGAACGTCTTGTACAGAAAGAAATCAAAGCACAGATTCAAGAAATTAATGCAGATCTAATCTTCTGGGACTTAAAGGAGCTATGCCGTCGAACATGTATGAGCAGATCGTTCATTCTCGAGCGGTTCTTTTATCATCCAGATTTCCCTAAATATAAAGTCGGTACTAAGTGGCTTATGCCGCCTAAAGAAACAGAAGAATTTCTAAGCAATTGGTTGAAACGACAACTACGCTCTTAGAATAGTCGCTTTCCTTTTTAAGATGTCTTATTTGTCCGATTACTACTTTTTAGTGAGGCCCAAATTTGACACCCCATGTTCAGAACTTAATTTTCTATCCTTTCAACGCGGCTCGAACATGATAATAAAGATGGTTGTATATCCAGTTACCACTTAATTGCCTATCATTCAAAAAGGTTGTAGAGAAGTTGTAACGTGCCTCAAACGTTTTGATTCGTGCAAGTAATGCTTTAGCATTGTATTGGCTTCTGTAGTTACCGTGTACCAAGTCCGAGTAACTACCTTCGACCAATAGAGTAAAATGTGATTTCTGCGATCTGATTAATTCGTGTTCAAACCTTTCCTCTTTGATGCTGCTGGCTAATTCGTCAATGCTGTTCTTACGTTCCACAGTGAATGGAAAGTAGGTGTCTCGGTATATACCCAGCTCGAAATTTTGCGGAATCATAGCACTGTAATCCCCTGTATCTAGCTTTATAGCTGTATATGGGATATTATTAACTTGAAAAAAATTTGTAATATGCACATTCACTTGCTCCCTTGTATCAATGAGTATCACCTTTGATGAGAGGAGCTTTTTTAGTTCCGTGTCCGTATATTTGAATTTAGTAATCATTCATAGACTACCTCCATCCCCTCGATACTCGTTAAATTAGTAACCCATGCTAAAGCCTTGTAAAAATGCTCCTACTTCCGCTTCTTTCACATGTTTCACCATTAGCCCAACTAATTTATTGTTCTCGTCATGACTCAAAGGTAAAGCTTTTAAGAATGCACTTAATTCGTTCGCAGTCTGTATAAAAGCCTCTGTGCGTTCAATTTGAATACATGCGTTTTCTAAATCAGGAAAATTTATTATGTCCCCCATGTCCTACCATCCTTTCTAACATCGTTTGAATAGCCCTAGAAGCATTTTTAACTTTCACCCTTATTGCTTATCAAATTTAATGCTAAAACACCTCTACGAGTTTGCTATACGATTTTTAACCTACTTTACCCACTCATTGTAGTAGGACCTTGCTTTTTTCCTCTCATTCAACATATTCAAAATATGGCTACTAAGTTTGGTTGGCGGTTCTTCCAGCTGAGCCGTTTCCTGCAAAGCTTTCATGATAGATTCGTAATCGTACATCATGAGCCAACCTGAGATTTCTTTATAAACATTTTCATCAACAGTATCGAATGTAAACTGGATTGATTTTTCGATGCTTGCTATCTGTTCTGAGCGAGTACGAGTGTTTAAAGACTGGTTTTCTAATCCATTTGAATCTACTGGAGAATGGACCAACTGACCGACGACTGTTTTTTCTTTTTTCTTTTCTTCTTTTTCTCTATCTACGCTATTAGTAATATTAGGGGCGTTAAAAGAGTCTTTGTCTGTCTTGTCTGTTGTATTCTCTGTCTTAAAATCATTGTTGAAATCTTTTGAAGTAATCTCTTGTGTATTCTCTGTAGTAGTCTTTGTAGTAATCTTTGTTAAAGAAATAGGAATATTTGAATTTCCATTTTCAATATTTTCAATTTCGTTTTCAGTATTTTTAGAAATGGAATTTCTATTTTTTGAATTTCCATTTTCAAAATTTTGAGTTTCTATTTTTAAATTTCCAGATTTGGATTTTGAAATTTTTGAATTTCCATTTTCAATATTTTTAATTTCCATTTCTAAATTTTTCAAAAAGGAAGAGAGACAAAGGGTTAGGCGGTCTATATCCACCTTGTAATGGATTGTAGGACTACCATTCGCCTTTATTTTCTTAGTATCTAAAATGTCTAACTCTCGTAATTTTTTTGTATGTTTATTAATCTGATGGTTACTAATATAAATTTCTTCATGCCATTCTTTGGCTGTTTTGTAAAAGAAACCATCTGAACGCTTAGCGTGATCTGACCAATAAATTAATTGGGACAAGAACACGCCGCCATCTAACGAGCCCATGAATTGGTTGTATACCTTATTAACAGTGAAGTAATAATTATCATCTCCTACTTGCTCAGTGATAAGTTGTTTGGCTGTATCTCGATTATTCAGACTCACTCACCTCGATTCTTAGAAGCTGTCATAAAACACACCTCCTACCTTCGTTATTATTGTGGTTAAAATATCGTTTCTGCAGCACATCTCATCGCTTCAATGATTTTCTTATGAGTGGCTATATACAGTTCCTTATCATGTAAATAAGATGCAAGCTCATCTCTATTTCGTGCTAACCAGTAGCCCGAATGATTTCTGCTCTTGATGCTAACTACTGGAGCTCCCTTCAAACGGAGATCGAATATAAGCTGGTGAAAATAACGTCGATCTTTAATCATCAATCGCTCCATAATTTGTGAACCTGTTAAGCTCTCTGAATCTCCTAATCCTTCTAAAATGTGATATACACGTAACTCATCGTTTGTTAAATTTTCATACATTTATTTGCCTCCATTCTTTCAGCTATTCCTGTACACACGCCGCCAGCGTTTTATTCGTTCACCATTCTGCGGTGATTTCGTTGATTACTTCCAATGCCTTTGAAGCTGGATACCACTTCTTTCTGTTTCTGCGCCGCTCCAATATTTTCATACGTGGATCCGGTAGTATCTCCATTTCAAGCCACCTTTTTGACATGCAGCATAACTTAGCCATTTTATCCACGTCTACGAACCATAGTTGTGATTGAATCGTTTCATCTAATTGCTTTTCAATGTGTCGTTGGATAGCCTGTTTATCTAACTGCAACTCAATTTTTGTTTCTAACATTCCGCCCCTCCCATTACGGTTGATTCATCAACCACTTCTACCAAAAAAATATCTTCTATTCTAACATCTAATCCATCAGCTATTTTTTTTGCAACCACTGCTGACGGTTTTCTCTTGCCGTTTAAAATTTGAGATAAAAAAGAATGTGAAATCCCTACGTATCTAGAGAAACCTCTAATAGTATATCCTTTTAAAGCTATAGATAATTTTGTATGTTCATAGCTTTTAAGTTGAAATGTATACATTATGAATCACCTCACTTCTAGAATTAGAATACCTCAGAGTGGTAACTGTGTCAACCATTATGAAATCAATGTGGTTTGACTAGTTACCATTTGCGTTATAATATAAAAGATAAATCGAGAGAACGGGGGATAAAAGTGACTGAAAGAACGTTTGGAGAAACAATTCAAGCTGCCAGAAAAGCGAAGGATCTTTCTATTAGGGAGCTAGCTAGAAGGTCGGGGATTTCTCACCCATATTTATCACAATTAGAAAACGGTAAGACTACTAACCCATCCTATGAAATTATAGGGAAAATAGCTAAGGGGTTAGGCGTGAACATTGTAGAACTTCTAAATTTATCTGATGATCACTTTTTAAGATTATTCGATGGCTACGATTTAAGTTATACAAGTATTACGGAAATGAATGATGACGAGCGCGTTGATTTTGGTAGACATTTCCATGATCAAAGGACGTTTAGTAATATTACCATTGATGAAATTTCGTTGAAAACCGGAGTTAGTAAAGGGGATTTGGAGCTACTTGAAGCTGGAAAACTAAATAGAAACTTAACTGAAATAGAAAGTATAAATTTGTTAAGTTCTTTTGATGGCTTTGAATTTTTTATCACTCCTGATACAAAAGAGGTTGAAAAGCGTGAATATGAAATAGGTAATCTGATTTTATTTAATGATAAAGTTCATTACAAAGGAAAAATGCTCGATGCTGAGCACAGAAGGTTATTATTTGAATCTTTAACAAAAATCATGGAGAATACCGAAAAATAATATTAAACTCACCTATTCCTGTACACACGCCGCCAAGCATGAAAGGAATGGTAAAGGTGAAATTATATAAATCGGCAAAAGAACCTGAAATATATCACTATTTCAATGCAAACGAGGAAAAACTGTGGATGTTCCGCCATAAGTATTATGATGCTACCGGGAAGCGGAAAGAGAAGAAAAAAAGTGGTTTTAAAACAGAAAAAGCAGCATTGAAAGCCCTCCTGGAAGTTAAGGGCGCAACGCTGCGAGGTGAAACAAAACATATAGAAAATGATAACCTAACTGTAACACAATGGCTAGATATTTGGTTTGAATCCAATAAAAGTAAATGGAAACTTGGAACGATAACACAACGTGAAATCGTTTTAAGGCTTAATATAAAACCGTATATCGGTCATTTTAAATTACAAAAACTAGACAGATTAACATACCAAAAAAATCTAATTAATGCCTTAGAAAAGAAATATGAACCTAGCTCAATTCGATTAATACACTCAATCTTTTTAATCGCTATTAACGCTGCGGTTGAAGAAGAAATAATTGTTCGAAATAAATTTAGAGGGGTAAGCTTGCCTTCTACCCGAAACAAAGAAGCTGAGTTATCGGTTCTTACATCTGATCAACTACGAACAATGCTCGTATACACAAAAGAACACGAAGATGAAACTTACTATTCGATTTTAATGTTACTGTCTTATACAGGAATGCGTAAAGGTGAAGCGTTAGGCCTCCAATGGAAGGATATTGACTTTGAAACCCACACAATTAGTATTATGCGGAATCGAACAAGATATGGTACGGGGTCAACTAAAACAAAAAATAGTGAACGCAAAATCAAAGTTGGTAAGAATGTATTTGATCAGCTAAATCGTTATCAAAAAGTAATCAAAGTAAAATTATTATCATACGGGAAAAAACTAGAAGATGATGATTATGTATTTCACTCTTTGGAAAGTATGATACCAATGCCATTAACAACGTTACACAAAGGATTTAAAAGAATTGTTCAACGTGCTGGATTAAAAGAGTGTACACTCCATTCTCTTAGGCACTCTCATGCAACTATATTAATGAACGATGGTGTACCGGTAAGGGCGATTGCCGAACGTTTGGGGAACACACCTGAAATGATTCATACAACATACGGGCATGTATTGAGGGAAATGGAAGATAAAATTATCGACACTTTTGACCGCGCTATTGAAATTGGGGCTAAAAATGGGGCTAATCTCTAAGAGACAGCCCCTAAACCCTTATATATCATGACATCCACTTAGGTGGTGTATTCTTCTCCCAGAGTTCAAATGATTTTATATTACGTATTTTCCTATAGATATATTGCTTTAGTATCAACGTTCTATAGTGTACCACATTTTTTGATTT
>NZ_JBNNUW010000037.1:0-27749 GCF_050280125.1 Lysinibacillus sp. NPDC093692 | reverse complement strand
TTTGATGTCCAAAATTTTGTTTCGTTCACTAACTCAAGGTTAGCTACTGAAAACTTTATTGATTACGTTTTGCTTGTTCAGTTTTCAAGGTTCATATTTCGTCGCCATTTCTTCAACAGCAACTTTTATATAATATCACGTCTCGAACTCGGTGTCAACAACTAAATTATTTTGTTTAAAATTCATTTGTTTAACAACCGTTATCTTAACGACTCTTATTACTATACCACAATATTTTTTCTTTGCAAGTGTTTTATAAAAAAAAGATTAACGCAGTTACTCCTAGTACACCCGGAATACCTAATATTGCAATGGTGAACACTGAGAATAGATTAATTGGCACTTCATAGCCTGCATATCCTATACCTAAGTGAATAATAAATAATAGTAGAAAGGCAAAAGCAAATCTAAACCAAAACACCGACATTCCTTCTAATATTTTACCCATCTTGGCATGTCTTATTATTATATAAAGAAAAAGAAGCACTATAGGCACACCAATACTCATAATTACTAACCACGACATATGGTTTCCCCCTTAAATATAATTATGAAAGTTTATGTTTCCTATTTTGCTTCTATGAATATCAATTATGCCTCGGAATAATTGTAGCTGTCTCTTTGCTTTCGCTACAGAAAACATTTACCGATACATGTCAGTGAATACCTTTCCGGTTCTGTGCCCATTAACGCATTTCAGCGGATGTTTGGACACCCGCTGAAATACGTTAAAAAACTATTATTTAATTAATACTTTCCGAATTCTAGCTTCCTTGAATAAATAAAAATGGATACTCTCCGCTACTTTTCGTTGAGCAATTGCTTCTAAATCATAATCATCTATTAGTTCTTCAATTATCTTCGCTTGCTGTAAATCCTCTTTTGTTTCTTTTATAAGACTCACAAGCTTGTCATCGAATTCTTTTTTTAATTTTCCCTTACTGCGGAAGAACATATTAATCCCTCACTCACAATTCTCGGCGACCTTCCATTGCCTTCGATAACGTTACTTCATCTGCATATTCTAAATCTCCACCTACTGGTAGACCATGAGCGATTCGCGTTGTTCGAATACCAGATGGCTTCACTAGACGAGAAATATACATAGCTGTTGCCTCGCCTTCAATAGTTGAATTTGTGGCTAAAATAAGTTCCTGCACAGTCTCATCTTGCAAACGAACCAGCAGGGAAGCGACATTAATATCCTCTGGACCAACACCATCCATAGGTGAAATAGCTCCCTGTAATACATGGTACATACCATTGAAATCACGCATTTTCTCCATTGCAATCACATCTTTTGTATCTTGAACAACACAAATAATAGAATGATTTCGTTGTTTGTCGGTACAAATATGGCATGGATCTACATCGGTTATATTGCCACATACAGAGCAGTAGCTTAAATTTCGTTTAGCATCAATCAATGCCTTCGAAAAGGATAAAACGTCATCCTCTTTCATTGTTAATACAAAAAACGCCAGACGGGCCGCGGTTTTCGGCCCGATACCTGGCAATTTCATAAAGCTATCAATCAGTTTCGATATTGGTTCTGGGTAGTACATTTATTTACCTCCTAGAACGGAAGGTTCATGCCCTGAGTGAATTTACCCATTGTTGCATTTGTTTTTTCATCTACTTTTTTCAATGCTTCATTTGTAGCAATAACGATTAAATCTTGTAGCATTTCGATATCATCTGGATCTACTACTGATGGATCAAGATTTACTTCTACGACTTCACGTTGACCAGTTACAGATACTTTCACCATACCGCCACCAGCAGCGCCTTCAAATTGCTCTGCGTTTAAAGCCTCTTGAGCCTCCATCATTTCTTTTTGCATTTTTTGCATTTTTTTCATCATACCTTGCATATTTCCCATTCCACGCATAAACATATTCCTCCTAAATGATTAGTCTTCAACAATTTCAACAAAATCTTTACCAAACAGCTTTTCCGCTTCCGTCACAAGTGGATCTTGTGAAGCAAGTGGTTGAGCATCGTCGATAAACGGCCCATCTGGCATTTCTGCCGGTGGCGGCTCTAATAACTCTACTTCAGGATCGTTCTCATCCTGAGACTTTTTCTGCTGCTGTAAGCCATGATCACGAATAAACTCTTCACGTAATTTTAACCAGGCCTCATCCGGTGTACAAAGCATTTCATACATAGTACCTGTTTGCCCTGCAATTAATTGTGTGAATTGAGCTTTTAGAGCTTGATTATCAGCAACCATTTGACAATGAATATCATACTTGAATTTTAACACAAAAGCACTTGAAGATGCCGCAACAGGTTCAGCCTCTGCTAAAAGAGCTGATTGAGATTTTTGCATTTGGTTTAATGCCTGCGCCCAAACTGATTTGATACGTTGCACATCTTGCTTTGTAGCATCCTTCAGCACCTCTTGAATACGTCCTGTTGGTGCTTTATAGCCATTTGGATTTTTAGCTCGTGGACGTTGCTCTTTTGGCGTTTGGGTTGCTTGCACAGAAGCACCCGCTTGCAATTGGGCTGATAGTTGTTGCACCATCTGCTCAAGTGCCACAATTTTTTGAGCGAGCTCTGGGCTCATAGCTACCTCACCTGAAGTAGTAGTTTGGCCAACTGCCCCTCCCGAAAATTGCACCATTTTAAGTAACGCTGTTTCCAAGTAAATCTTTGTATGGTGGGAGAACCTCATTTCCTGCTGTGTTTTTGCTAAAATATCAATGTAACCATATAACAAATCGGGTGCAAAATCATGCGCT
The DNA here is from genome assembly GCF_050280125.1 of Lysinibacillus sp. NPDC093692. Taxonomy (NCBI): domain Bacteria; kingdom Bacillati; phylum Bacillota; class Bacilli; order Caryophanales; family Bacillaceae; genus Lysinibacillus; species Lysinibacillus sp. NPDC093692. Next base: position 24,999 of record NZ_JBNNUW010000037.1, on the reverse strand, counting down.
AATGTAAATACTCGCTCCTCCGGTGATACTAACTCTAATAATTCAGCCAAATCCTCACTTGTCTGCAGTAATAATAAATCACGGAAAAATGTAATCAGGTCCTCTGAAAGGCGAAGAGGGTCTTTCCCATCTGCAATAAGCTGCTCTAATAAAGCAAGCATTTGTGCGACATCTTTTACTTTTAGAGCTTCTGCTAATTCATAGAAAACTTCCTGACTAATAGAACCTGTAACAAGCAATGTGTCCTCTAGCTTCAACTTTTCCCCGCTGAAGGATACAACCTGATCTAATAAACTTAAAGCATCACGCATACCACCAGCTGCTGATTGTGCGATTACCTTTAAACCTTGCTCCTCAAATGGTAACTCAATATCCTCTAATACAACTTTCATGCGCTCGATAATATCATTGGTTGAAAGACGCTTAAAGTCAAAGCGTTGACAACGCGAAATAATCGTTGCAGGCAATTTATGGGGCTCTGTCGTCGCTAAAATAAATACAGCATGAGAAGGTGGTTCTTCTAATGTCTTTAAAAGCGCATTGAAAGCACTGGTAGAAAGCATATGCACTTCATCAATGATATACACTTTATATCTGCTACTAGCAGGAGCAAATCGTACTTTCTCAATGATGTCACGTATTTCTTCAACGCGTGAATTAGACGCAGCGTCAAATTCAATAACATCTGGATGAGAACCATCTGTAATACTTAAACAAGTAGCACATTCATTACAAGGCTCATTTGATGGTGCCTGCTCACAGTTTAAAGCCTTCGCAAAAATTTTAGCTGTACTTGTTTTCCCGGTACCACGTGGGCCAGAAAATAAATAAGCATGCGTTGTTTTATTCGCTAGGAGAGCATTTTGTAGCGTTCTTTTGACATGTGCTTGACCAGACATTTCTCGAAATGATTGGGGTCGGTACACACGATAAAATGCTTGATACGTCAATGATTTCCTCTCCTCTTCTTCATTATATAGAATAGTTCTATTATAGCATTTGCTTCATTATTTATAAAATAGTGTCATCGTTTTTCTAAAAATCCAGGACGATTGTTTTTCACCAGCTCTACTTATAAGGGAGGTTGATGTATATCTTATGTACCTATCCTACCCGTCGCCTTGTACAATTTGTAAAATAATAAAAAAACGCATCCGCCTTTTGGACGGATGCGTTTGAATTGGCAATTTAATGCCGTGCACCTTTCTTCGACAGCCGCACATAAGCGTTACTCTTGTCGTTAGCTCAGATTAGGCAACCCCGCGGCACATGAATAAGACCACTTAATGCTGCTTCCTTCCGGACCTGACATGGTTCATGGGTATCCATTGCGCAGGACCCAATCGTCAACACTACGTGCAAAAGGCAGACCAAACAATACGGACAGCCTCGAAAAAGGAATTCAGTCTCGCTAGAGCGGATTGCGAGTTACAGGACACCGCTACCTTCCCACCTAGCACGGCAATAACTAGTATACTGACTGTTTTCATAAATTGCAACTTAATACGCATAATATTTGTGTGGAATATTCTATCAGTACTGTAAAAAAGAAATTATTAATCAATTATGCCTCAGCATAATTGCGTCCGGAATCGGCTTTGTGCTTAGAGCCGACACGATGTCGGTCATTTCGGTAATGCCACAGGACGTGGCGTTCTTAGACAGAGTTCCTCTATTTCAGCGGGTGTCCAAACACCCGCTGAAATAAGTTTAAAAAAACTGTTGACGAGAGTTTTAAAATATGATAAATTTATTTTTGTCGATGAGACAACGCAACAGAACAACATGGAGGTATACCCAAGTCTGGCTGAAGGGATCGGTCTTGAAAACCGACAGGCGGGTAACACCGCGCGGGGGTTCGAATCCCTCTACCTCCTCCAGTTTTAAAATTCCGACTACGAATGTAGCCGTTTTTTTTTGCCTAAAAATTATATGTAACACTTATTAGATGCCACTTCCGCTTAGGGTGTGGTATTTTTTTATTGTAAATCACGATTTATAACTGATTCATTATGCCTCGGCATAATTGCGTCCACAATCGGCTCTGTACTTAGGTCCGACAAGATGTCGGTCATTTCGGTAATGTCACAGGACGTGGCGTTCTTAGAACAAGTTCCTCTATCTCAGCGGATGTTTGGACACCCTCTGAAAGAAGTTAAAAATCTATACCCCTTTCATCTCAAAGTCGCATTCTGGCCAACACAACGTCAAAAGTAGTGGTACAATTACTTTTATTTCAAACAAGCAAACGAGTTCTTTAGCATATCTTTTCTTTGCTATACTGCTCTGTTAATATTGGGAGGATTTTTTATGCATTCGAAATTTTACATATATCGTGCTTCCCTCACTTGGATTTTCACAATTGCACTGTTAACTGCTGTCGGTAGTGAAATTAAAATAATGCCTTTCTCGAATACAACTTTTCGTTTCGGATTAGGAAGCATCATTTTCTTTTTATGCACTTTACTTAAACCTACACCAATTATTTTGGCTGGGTTTACTACAAGCATCGTGACAACCATTTTCCGTGTTATCATTAATTACTCTTTACATGATGTTCCATTAGTCGATAGTTTACTAATACATTTACCTGCTGCTACATTTTATATATCGTTCGCAATATGCTTACAGATTCTAAGTATTCATCAATATAGAGAAAAACCACTATTGCTTGGATTACTAGTTGCATTTAGTGAAGTATTCAGTAATTTAGTGGAACAACTATTTCACTTTATTATAAATTCTTATACTTTTTTACTCCTCCCTGATTTACTTATACTTTTAGCAGTTGCTTTATTACGTAGTTTTTTTGTTGTTGGTATTTATAGTTCCATTTTAATTGCTGAGCAAAAAAAACGGGTTCAGGAAATGCTTACAATCGGCTCAGATTTATATGTTGAGACACTTTATTTGAAAAAATCTATGAACCATATAGAAGCAATTACAGCTAGTGGATTTGATTTATATCGACAATTAAAATCGCTAGGCTATCGTGCAGAAAGTTTACAGGCACTCCATATTGCCCAGGAAATTCATGAAGTAAAGAAGGATTCACAACGCATTTATGCAGGTATTTCTAAAATTGTTGGTGACAAGAGCTTTGACTCACTCAGATTATCAGAATTATTACATTTTATCGAAGATGGTAACAGTAAATACGCAGAATTTTTAAAGAAAGAAATTGAGTTTATAATAAATATTGATATCGATTTTCAAACGAAAGAACATATTGCTTTGCTTGCGCTTTTGAATAATTTAACAGCTAATGCTATTGAAGCAATTGAGAATCAAGGTATCATTTCTATTGCCATTCAGCAGCAACAGGATGATACTGTATTCACAGTATGTGATAATGGGAAGGGAATTCCACACAGTAATCTCTCTATTATTTTTGAACCTGGATACACTACAAAATACAATGTAGATGGTGTCGCAGCAACAGGTATTGGGCTTTCACACGTTGTTGAATTAGTAAATAAATTAAATGGCTCCATATCCGTCGAATCAAACAATCAAAACACGATGTTTAAAATTAAAATTCCTACGCAAACTATTCAAACAGGAGAGACTTAAATGAGGTATTTTATTGTAGATGATGACCGAGCAAGTCGGGTCATGTTAAAACAAATTATTGAAGATAGTAGTTTAGGTACAGTAATTGGTGAAGCACGCAATGGTGAGGACGCTATTCCACAAATTTTAATGACACAGCCAGAGTTTGTACTGATTGATTTGCTTATGCCGAAGCTTGATGGAATAGCAACAGTCGAGCAACTTATTCAAAATCGTTTTGAGGGACAATTTGTCATGATTTCTCAGGTAGTGAATAAGGAGATGGTAGGTGAGGCCTATGAGCAAGGTATAGATTTCTTTATTCATAAGCCAATAAACCGCATTGAGGTTGAAAATGTTTTACGTAAAACAACTGAACAATTTCGCCTAAAAAACTCATTGCTTATAATTCGCCAATCACTTACAAATATTGATCTAAGTGAACAAATAAATCAAAAAGCGACGTCTCGCGATCATATTCAATCTATCTTAAATGATATGGGTATCGTTGGTGAAATCGGAAGTGAAGATATTATAGCTATCATCGAAACATTGCTTGCCCATCAGCACAAAATTGCACCACTACCTCCATTAAAGGAGCTTTATGAGGAAATTGCAGCTGTCACAAAGGCTACACCAGATGAAATTTTGAAGGAAAGTAAAGCCATTGAACAGCGTGTGCGCCGTACTATATTAGCAGCGATGATCAATCTCGCCAATTTAGGTGTCGTAGATTATACAAACTCGGAATTTGAATATTATGCACCTCGATACTTTGACTTTAAAGAAATTCGTCTGCTTATGACTCAGATAGAAGATCACGAAAATCGTAAAGCAAAAGTGAATATTAAGAAGTTTATTCAGGTGTTATATTCAGACATTTTAACAAAAGTAAATTAATTTTCTCGGATTTTGTCGGATTCCATAAGTCCTCCGTATTATTAAAATAAGGCAAGTCCTAAAAATTTAATATTAGGGGGTACTAAAGTTTTGAAGAAGAAATTTAGAATCAGTTTAGCCACTCAAATTTTAGTCGGTTTGATTTTAGGGATCATTGTTGGCGGTATCTTTTACGGAAACCCCAAAATTGAAACATATTTACAACCTTTAGGTGATATTTTCCTTCATCTAATTAAAATGATCGTTGTACCGATTATTATTTCTACATTAATCGTTGGTGTTGCTGGCACTGGAGATATGAAACAGCTTGGACGATTAGGTGGTAAATCACTTATTTACTTTGAAGTTATTACAACAGTAGCAATTGTAGTTGGTTTACTATCTGCAAACTTGTTCCAACCAGGCGCAGGCCTAAACATGAACGAACTTTCTCAAGGAGATATTTCGAAATACGTTGCAACTACTGAAGAAGTACAGCACGAAGGACCGTTTGATATTATTGTAGGCATTGTACCGACAAATATCATTCAGTCAATGGGTGAAGGCGACATGCTTGCTATCATCTTCTTCTCAGTTATTTTTGGTTTAGGGGTAGCTGCCGTTGGCGATCGAGGTAAACCAGTATTAGACTTCTTCCAAGGGGTCGCAGATGCTATGTTCTGGGTAACGAACCTCGTAATGAAATTCGCTCCACTTGGGGTATTTGGTTTAATTGGTGTAACCGTTTCCAAATATGGATTCGCTTCACTAATACCACTTGGCAAACTTGCTATACTTGTTTATGCAACAATGCTATTCTTTATCTTTGTCGTTCTTGGTCTTGTGGCAAAATTCACTGGTATCAATATTTTCTTCTTAATTAAGGTACTAAAAGATGAGCTAATTTTAGCGTTCTCAACGGCAAGTTCTGAGGCTGTGTTACCACGAGTTATGATGAAAATGGAGAAACTAGGTGCTCCAAAGGATATCGTATCCTTTGTTATTCCAACCGGTTACTCCTTTAACTTAGATGGTTCCACATTGTACCAAGCTATTGCTGCATTATTTATCGCTCAAATGTACGGTATTAACCTAAGCATTGGTGAGCAAATTACGTTAATGCTTGTATTAATGGTTACATCTAAAGGGATTGCAGGTGTTCCAGGGGTATCCTTCGTTGTACTTCTAGCAACTCTAGGTACTGTCGGCATTCCAGTTGAAGGTTTAGCATTCATCGCAGGTATCGACCGTATTCTTGATATGGGACGTACAGTCGTTAACGTAATTGGTAACTCACTTGCGTCATTAGTAATGGCGAAATGGGAAGGCCGTTTCGATACAGACAAAATGAAAAATTACTTTAAAGAAAATGAAAATTTAGCATAAAGATCAAAAAAAATCTCACGATGTACGGATGGCATCGTGAGTTTTTTTTATTTTGTTAGAACTTTATCTAAATAAGCAATAATAGATTCTTTTCCATTTGTATGCGCCTCTTGTGCACGTATTTCATCTTTTTCAATCTTTACCTCAGCAGCTGCAATAATACGCTCTGCATCTTCCTGTGGTACGACAACGACACCGTCCACATCCCCAATAATATAATCACCAGGACGAACAGAAACACCCCCAATAGCAATAGGAACATTTACTTCCCCACCACCGTTTTTATAGCCAGCTGCTACCGTTGTGCCAAGTGAAAACACAGGAAAGTCTAGCTCGCGAATTGCTGCAATATCACGAATAACACCATCAACAACAAGGCCCTGTATACCAATCCCCCTCGCCAATGAAAGAACAAAATCACCGGCAACTGCACGATTGGTATTCCCTTTAGCATCGATTACTAAAATATCTCCCTCTTTAGCAGCTCGGATTGCTTCCAATACTGCACCATTTTCGCCATCTGGTAAACGCACTGTTACCGCACGGCCAGCAATTTTATAATGATCTGCTAACGGTTTTATATCACTCCGTAAATTTGTATGTCCTCCTGTCGCATCTGAAACAGCAGTCGTTGGCAAATGCTTAAAACTTACTTCCACCTTTGTCATCCATAACACCCCTATTATGATTTATGAAAGCTTACACAATTATTGTAAATAAAACTCATCCACTATTTCAATATATATATATCAGAAAATTATGTAAATAAAATATTTGAGGGGGTATTTATTTTACAAAAGACATTTGTTGAAAGAAGTTAAATTATTTTGGTAAAATGCCTCGATTGCTCGTCTAATGCCTCTGCAGCAGTAGTGATTTCAGCAAAATCTTTCGTTGTTACATTAATTTGACCATTTGTTTTTTCAACTTTTTCGGCTATACGCGTGATACTCTCAGTAACTTGTCCAATCTCTCGCTCAATGCCCTCAACATTATTTTTTACTTCTGAAATAGATTGCTCCACCCTTACAGAAAGTTTTCTAACCTCTTTTGCTACTACATCAAAGCCTCTTCCATACTCACCTGCTCTTGCTGCTTCAATAGCTGCATTTAGTGCAAGTAAGTTTGTCTGAGAAGCAATTTCTTGAATGGTTTTCACAATTCCTTTAATAGATTCAGCTTGCTTCTGTAGCTGCGCAAGATTTCTCACATTATCGGCAGACTCTTGTGAAACCTCTTTTACTGTTTCCAGTAAATCCTCGCTATTTTGAATACCAGCCTCCGAACGGCTATGAAGCTCTTTAGACATGACCTTTAATGTATCAGCTACACTGACAATTTCATTTTGACGTTCAGTAATATTTGTTGCAATTTTCGATACGCCAATCACCCTTCTTGAGTTATTAGCAAAGACAGGCATATAAGTAGCCTCAAGCCAAATTCTATTACCTCTTGCATCCATTCTTTCGATTTTATCCTGATAGCTATTACCAGCAGCTAAGTTTCGCCAAAACTTTCCGTATTCTATACTATTTGCAAATTCCGGCAAACAAAAATCCTTATGATCTTTTCCGATCATTTCTTCAACTTTATAGCCTAATGTTTTAGCAAAAAGCTCATTTACATAGGCAACTTTATGGTCCATATCAAAACGGATAATGGCTATATTTCGTTCAATTGCCAACACTACTTGATCATCGGTAACATTTGTATCTATTGCCTGCATAACCTACACCTCTTTCATTGTATTAGCGAACTAAAATTTTTATAGTAATGAGCCTAACAAAAATATTTATACAGATTATTTATTGCAGAAAAAACATGGGCATATATTACCCATGTTTTTTTAATAAACTTAGTACTTCCTCCGATGTAGTAGCTACACGAATAAGTGGCTGTTGTTCTGTTCGTATAAAACCTTCCTCAAGCATTTTCTGAAAGTGTTGTAAAATCGCATCATAAAAGCTATTTACATTATATAGGATTACAGGCTTTTCATGTAATCCTATTTGTGCCCACGTAAACACCTCAAAATATTCATCCATTGTCCCACCACCACCTGGTAAAGCTATAAAAGCATCTGCTAACTCTACCATTTTGGCTTTACGTACATGCATAGACTCCACAAAATGAATCTCTGTTAACGAGGCATGTGCTAATTCCCGCTTCTGCAAATGAGTTGGCATCACGCCAATAACCTCTCCGCCAGCTTCTAATACTGCATCTGCTACTTTCCCCATCAGTCCTGTTTTCGAACCACCATAAACGACACCATGACCATTTTGAGCTAATACAGTCCCTAATTCGGCTGCCTTCTCTGCATAAATTGGATTTATGCCTAAGCCTGAACCACAATACACTGCTATTCTTATAACAATCCCTCCTACCCAAAAGACGTGACACAATAGCTACATATTGTCTCACGTCCTTTAATCATTTATTTTATTCAATTGCTGTTTCTGCCCGGCGCATCGCTTTCGGCCAGAACGCAAAGCTTCCCTTACTATATGTTACATTTTTAAGCACAGTTTATTTCTTATTTACGTAAATGACTTGTTTGTTTTAACATATGACTGATGCGGCTCACAATTGATTCAATTGCTTCAGGATTTTTTAATAAATCATAATCATTAATATCTAAACGTAGAACCGGGCATGAATTAAAATTATTGATCCAGTTCTCATAGCGATCATGCATTTCAATCCAGTAATCATGCGGTGTTTGTTGTTCCATCGAACGTCCACGCTCTTGAATACGACCAATTACATCATCAATTGGCCCCTCTAGATAAACAAGTAAATCTGGATGAGGGAAGTACGGTGTCATCACCATCGCATCAAATAAATTTGTATACGTCTCATAATCTGTTGGGCTCATTGTACCTTTGTCATAGTGCATCTTCGCAAAAATCCCTGTATCTTCGTAGATTGAGCGATCTTGAATAAACCCGCCGCCATATTCAAAGATTCGCTTCTGCTCCTTAAAACGCTCAGCTAAAAAATACACTTGTAAATGGAAGCTCCATTTTTCAAAGTCCTCATAAAATTTATCTAAATATGGATTCGTATCCACCTTTTCAAAAGACGTACGAAAATTTAGCGCCTCTGCCAACGCTTTTGTCATCGTTGATTTTCCTACACCAACCGTACCAGCGATTGTAATGACCGTTTGTGGTGGAATATCGTATTTCTCTCTCAAATTCATTGTTGCAAACTCCTTTGTTGTAACGTGTCCTTTATTGTTTGTAAAACATATGTCAAATCATTTGGATTTTTTACGAAATCAAGCTGATCACCATTAAATCGAATAATAGGAATTTCAGGATGCATTTTCTCAAAATGCTCGATAAAAGAATGATAATCTGCCACCAGTTGCTCCATGTAATCTCGCGAAATCATTTTTTCAAATTCACGACCACGCATCGCAATACGTTTCATCAACGTATCAACACTGGCATGTAAATAAACAACTACATTAGGTACAGGCATATCTTTCGTTAATATTTTATAGATTTCCTCGTATTTATCATACTCAGTTGATGCCAATGTACGCTTTGCAAATATTAAATTTTTAAAAATATGGTAATCCGCTACAACAGGTTTATCATGCGTTGAACGGAAACTTTTTATATCCGATAATTGTTTATAGCGATTACATAGGAAGAACATTTCCGTTTGGAAGCTCCATTCCTCAATGTTTTCATAAAACTTATTTAGAAAAGGGTTTTCGTCTACTATTTCTTTTAATAGATGGTAATTAAATGCCGCCGCAATCTCTTTCGATAAAGAGGTTTTACCAACACCAATCGGACCTTCTACCGTAACAAATGGAACCGTCACCAGAAGCTCCTCCTTTATGTTCTATGGATTCTATCATCAATTACCTCGTCTTCGAGGTTTTTTTATAATCAGTGCTTTTCATTGTATCATAGTGAGAAAATGAAAGACAGAATCAAACTATTTCTCTATAAAATAGGTGACAAAAAAATAGACCCACCATAGTGGATCTATTTTTAACCTTATAATTTAACTCGCTGTAAACGCAGTGCATTTAATACAACAGATACTGAACTAAACGCCATCGCTGCACCTGCTACCCAAGGAGCTAGTAAACCGATTGCGGCAATTGGAATACCTAATGTATTGTAAGCAAATGCCCAGAATAAGTTTTGTTTAATGTTGCGCATTGTTTTACGACTCATTATGATAGCATCCGCGATACTGTTTAAATCACCACGAATTAGTGTAATATCCGCTGCTTCCATAGCTACGTCAGTACCGGTACCGATTGCCATCCCAATATTAGCTGTCGCAAGTGCCGGCGCATCATTAATACCATCCCCAACCATCGCCACTTTTTTACCTTGAGCTTGCAGTTTTTTCACTTCATCTGCTTTGCCTTCCGGAAGAACTTCAGCAATCACATGATTCACACCAACTTCTGCTCCGATTGCTTGTGCTGTGCGTTCATTATCACCAGTCATCATAATGACAGTAATACCCATTTCTTGTAAACGACTAACCGCTTCTTTTGAAGTATCTTTTACTGTATCAGCAACTGCTACTAGGCCAGCATATTGACCGTTAATCGCAGCTAACATAGCAGTTTTACCGTTTTCCTCTAATTGCTCCATTGTTGGTAAAATATCATCAATATGAATACCGTATTGTTGCATCAATTTACGAGTACCGATAACAACTCCTTGACCAGATACAGTCGCTTGCACACCGTAACCTGGTATTGCTTCAAAAAATTGAACATCTCCTAGGTCGATTCCACGATCAGTAATTCCTTGAACAATTGCTTCTGCTAACGGATGCTCGGATTGCTTCTCTGCTGCACCAATTAACGATAAAAAATGTGCCTCGTCTTGATTCGTCGCTAATACAACATCCGTTAATACAGGTTTACCATGTGTCACTGTACCTGTTTTATCAACAACTACTGTATCGATGCTTTGTGTTTGCTCTAAATGCTCTCCACCTTTAAATAAAATACCAAATTCCGCCGCACGGCCAGAGCCCGCCATAATCGATGTTGGCGTCGCTAATCCAAGCGCACATGGACAAGCGATAACAAGAACTGCGATTAATACTTCTAGTGCAGGTGTAAATTCACCTGGTCGCACCCAAATAATCCAGATTAGAAACGCTACAATCGCAATACCAACAACGATTGGTACAAAAATACCTGAAATTTGGTCTGCTAAGCGTTGGATCGGCGCTTTTGAGCCTTGTGCATCTTCTACAACTTTAATAATTTGAGCTAAGGCCGTATCGCGCCCAACTTTAGTTGCCGTCATTTTAATAAAACCATTTTTATTAATAGTGGAACCGAATAATAAATCGCCTTGCTTTTTATCAACAGGTAAACTCTCTCCTGTTAACATCGATTCATCAACAGCTGTTGTTCCTTCTAACACTTCACCATCGACAGGGATTTTTTCACCAGGTTTCACTAAAATAATGTCGCCAATGACTACTTCTTCTAATGATACTTCTTTTTCTACACCGTCACGAACAACGATGGCCGTTTTTGCCTGAAGGCCCATTAACTTTTTGATCGCTTCAGAAGAGCGGCCCTTCGCTTTTGCCTCAAATAATTTACCTAATAAAATTAAAGTAATTAATACGGCACTCGTTTCAAAATATAGATGAGGGGCATGATGTGACCCCGTAGTAATAATGGCTTGGTATAAACTATAAAAATACGCTGCAGAGGTACCCATCACTACAAGCACATCCATATTGGCACTACCATTGCGTAAAGCTTTGTATGCCCCAACATAAAATTGCTTCCCAATGATAAATTGAACGGGAGTAGCCAACACCATTTGTACCCACGGATTCATTAGAAATTCAGGAACATATAAAAATGATGTAAATGAAAAGTGTCCTACCATCGTCCAAAGTAGTGGTAATGAAAGAATGGCCGAGAAAATAAATTTTTGTTGCTGTTGCTTAATGGCCTGTTCTCGATGATCTACTGTCTCTTGCTCATCTGCTTTTTGATGCGCTTCATATCCTAATTTTTCAACCTTCGCAATCATATCTGCAATCGTCACCTCAGATGGGTTAAACTCTATAGTTGCTTTTTCGAGCGCTAAGTTTACGTTCGCAGAGGATACACCTGCTAGTTTATTTAAACCCTTTTCTATCCGTGTTGCACAGGCCGCACATGTCATACCTGTAATATTGAATTCAGTTTTTTGTTTAACGACACCATAACCAAGTGCTTCAATTTTCTTTTCAAAGTCTTCTTCATTTAGTTTTGTCGGATCATATTTAATGGACGATTTTTCAAGAGCTAAATTAACAGTCGCTTGTTCTACACCATCCATTTTATTTAAACCTTTTTCTATACGAGTTGCACAGGCTGCACATGTCATACCTGTAATTTGCAAATTCGCTTCCTTTATTTCTGAACTCATAATCATTTCTCCTCCCTACATACCAACAGGGGGTATGTGTAATTGAAAATAATAGAGTGCTACTTGAGCACCCTATTTATATTATTTAACATCATAGCCTTGATCGTCGATTGTTTCTTTAATTTGATCTAGAGATACTTGTGTTTCATCAAATGCTACATCTACTAAACCATCAGCTAAGTTTACTTTTACTTGTTCAACGCCTGCTAAAGCCCCAACACTTTTTTCCACTGAGTTTACACAATGTCCACATGACATTCCTTGTACGTTTAATGTTACATTTTGCATAAAATATCTCTCCTTTTATTTTATATACTATATAGGGGTATATATTTATTAAAAATTTTACTACTTCTTCATTAATTTTTGGATAGTCACTACTAATTCGTCTAACACTTCTTCATCACCTTCTGATAGACGATCTACTACACATCCCTTTAAATGACCTTCTAACAATATTTTTGCTACACTATTTAAAGCAGACTGTGTGGCAGACAGTTGCGTAATAATATCATCGCAGTAAACATCTTTGTCAATCATCCCTTTAATGCCTCTGATTTGACCTTCGATTCGATTTAAACGAGTCGTTAAATCTTTTTTTACGCGTTCAGGATGATGGCTTTTTCGACACGACATACCTTCCTCTGTATGACAAACATCCTCTTTCACTATATCCTCCATACAACACACCTCCTACTCACACTCATCATACTATACCCGAGAAGGGTATGCAAAGTGTAAAAAGAACTAAATATTTTTATTAATGATGATGGTGATTCGACTGCTCAGTTTTTATTGTACATAAAATTGATTGGTCATGCTTATGCGCTACTGTTTCCAATTGAATCGTTACATGCTTTATGCCCTTATGCTCAAGATTATGTTCAATTTCCCGTAATATATGCTCACCATCCACAATTTTTAGCTGATCATCGACAACGGCATGACAAGAAAGTGCATTTGTTCCACTTGTTATTGTCCAAATGTGTAAATCATGAATGCTATGAACGCCATTTGTTTGTACAATAGTTTTTACAATCTCTTCAACGTCAACGTTTGAAGGTGTGCCTTCCATAAGAACATGGACAGCAGCCTTCGTTACATAGTAGCCGCTTCTTAATACTAATGCTGCAACAATAACACTCGCAAGTGGATCCGCCCAGCCCCAGCCAAAAAACATTATTAACAGTGCGGCAACGATGGCCCCTACAGATCCAAGCATATCACTTAATACGTGTAAATAAGCTCCACGCATATTTAAATTATCTTTTGTATCACTGCCACGCATCATAATCCATGCTACTAAAATATTTATCAAAAGACCGATTGTACTAATAATTAGCATGCCTGTTGTTGCTACTTCTGGCGGATTGGCAAAACGTTCTATTGCCTCATAGAAAATAAATAAAGCAATCAAAATTAAAGTCACACCATTTAATACCGCTGCTAAAATTTCAAATCGTTTATAACCGTATGTTTTACTATAGCTCGCAGCCTTTTCTCCAAATATAAAAGCAAGTAAAGCTATTGCTAATGAAATTGAATCACTTAACATATGTCCTGCATCGGATAAAAGAGCCAAACTATTTGTTAAATAGCCACCAATCGCTTCAACAACCATATAACTCGTAATAATAATAAATGATAAGATTAACACCTTTTTATTTGCGCCATGTGTATGGTCATGGCTGTGATCATGATTATGTCCCATTTCTCATCCCTCCATTAGTTCTAGTTATGTGTAGCATGCTCAATAGCTTGCATTAACAAATTCATAATGTGGTCATCATCTTTTGAATAATATAAGGTTGTTCCTTCCCTTCTATATTTCACTAACCGTAAATTTTTCAAAAAACGTAACTGATGTGAAACTGTTGATTGGCCTAAATCTAAAATTTCAGCGATGTCGTTGACTGAATGCTCATCCGTACATAATAAATTCAAAATGCGAATTCTTGTCGGATCACTTAAAGCTTTAAATGTTTGAGACACGACGAATAATGTCTCTTCGTCTAAATGTTGTTCTTTGTTATTATGAACCTCTGTATTTTGTAGTTTTTCGTCCATTTAGCTTACCCCTAACTTTTATATTTATATATGAGCATGTGTTCATATATAAATATAGATGGTTATTTTAAATATGTCAACGTTTTAACTTCTTACATAATACGGAGGCGATGTTGCCGAGACTTATTTGACAGTAGCAATTGTCAATTAAGCAAGATACACTAAATGATAAGGAGAGATCATAGTGGATATTTTTGAAACAGACCGATTGTTTATGAACAGTGCACTGGAAGAAGCTAAGAAAGCAGCTTTACTTGGAGAAGTGCCGATAGGAGCCGTGCTTGTCTACGATGGAGAGATTATTGCACGTGCTCATAATTTACGAGAAACAACACAAAACGCGACGACGCACGCTGAACTAATGGTTATTCAAGAAGCTTGTAAAAAAATAGGTAGCTGGCGTCTTGAAAAAACAACACTCTATGTGACGCTTGAACCTTGCCCTATGTGTGCAGGTGCCATTTTACAATCTCGTGTGCCACGTGTTGTATATGGTGCAAGAGATATAAAAGCTGGCTGTGTAGATTCACTTTATCGTTTATTAAACGATGCACGCTTTAACCATGAATGTGAAGTAACAGAAGGAATTTCAGCTGAGGAATGCGGACAAATCTTAACCGATTTTTTCCGAGCTTTACGTGAACGAAAAAAGGCCGAGAAAAAGGCTCGACAAGCTTTAATTGTTGAAAATGAAGAGTTTTAATAAAAAATTCACGCTATTGGTTAAAAAGAAAAACTACTGTTGAAATTTCAACAGTAGTTTTTTCATTTTTCGACTCCGATTACTTTGGAGCGATTACTTCTTTTCCGCCCATATATGGTCTTAATACTTCAGGAATCACTACACTTCCATCCGCTTGTTGATAGTTTTCTAATATTGCTGCTACTGTACGGCCGATTGCAAGACCTGAGCCGTTTAATGTGTGTACATACTCCGGTTTTGCATTTGGCTCACGACGGAAGCGAATATTTGCTCGACGTGCTTGGAAATCTTCAAAGTTAGAGCATGAAGAGATTTCACGGTACATATTTTGTGCTGGAATCCAAACTTCTAAATCGTACTTTTTCGCTGCAGTAAAGCCTAAATCAGCTGTACACATTTTTAGTTTGCGGTATGGTAATCCTAATAATTGCAGTACTTTTTCAGCATGACCTGTTAATAGTTCTAACTGTTCATAAGATTCCTCTGGTTTAACAAAGCGTACTAATTCTACTTTGTTGAATTGATGTTGACGAATTAAACCACGTGTATCGCGGCCCGCAGATCCTGCCTCTGAACGGAAGCAAGCACTATATGCTGCAAAGCCTTGTGGTAAAGCTTCAACCGGTAAAATTTCATCACGGTAGAAGTTTGTCACAGGTACTTCTGCTGTTGGAATCATGAAGTAATCTGTATCAACTAATTTAAAGACATCTTCTTCAAATTTAGGTAGTTGTCCTGTACCTGTTAAGCTATCGCGATTAACAATTACAGGTGGTAGCATTTCTTCATAGCCATGCTCTTCTGCATGTAAGTCCATCATAAACGTCATTAATGCGCGTTCTAAACGAGCGCCAAGACCACGATAGAACAAGAAACGACTACCAGTCACTTTTGCACCACGTTCAAAGTCTACAATTTGTAAGTCCGTAGCGATATCCCAGTGTGCTTTAATGTCAAAATCAAATGTTGGTACCTCACCCCAAGTATATTCCTCTACATTATCATCCTCTGTTGTGCCAACTGGTACAGATTCATGTGGAACATTTGGTAAACGCATCATCATATCTTTAAAGCGGTCTTCTACATCATTTAATTGGACATCTAGCTCTTTAATTTCATCGCCAACCTGACGCATACGTGCAATAACTTCATCCGCATTTTCTTTATTACGCTTCATAATAGAAATTTGCTCAGATACTTTATTGCGCTCAGCTTTAAGCTCTTCTGTTTTTGCAATTAATTCACGACGCTTTGCATCTAATTGTTCAAAATCGTCTAAGTTTCCTAAATCCTCATTACGTGTTAATAGCATTTCTTTAATTTCCGCGAAATTGTCGCGCACGCGTTTAATATCTAACATCGTCATACCTCCAGTAGATTATTAATGATGGGAAAATAGTTAGTGGAAACACAAAAAAGCCCTCATCCCCAAAAGGGACGAGAGCTACCCGCGTTGCCACCCTAATTGACTAGACACTTTGTACTTTGTCTAATCCACTTATTTCATAACGGCATTTCAGCCGGCGACAGCCTACTTCATTCACTTCGACTGCGCAACTCCAGGACGGATTCACAAGTGCTTTTATCAGCTTCCACCACCCGCTGACTCTCTAAAAAAAACATGCTTGTTACTACTTCCCATCATCGTGTTAAGTTATTTAAATTTTATCCATACTGTACTATATGAGATGAGATTTTGCAAGTCATACCATAAAAGATACAAAATATTCAAGAATACGTGTATCTTCCGTTAATTCTGGATGGAAGGAACAACCTAATAAATGACCGTCTTTTGCTAAAACGATTTTCTCGTCATGCTCTGCTAATACTTCAACACCTTCACCTACAGAAACAATATGTGGCGCGCGTATAAAGACAGCCGGAATGGCAGGACCTATTTCAGGTATGTCGAGCTTCACTTCAAAGCTATCTACTTGACGTCCATAAGAATTCCGTGCAACTACCACGTCCATCACTGCTAAATGTGATTCATAATCCACTAAGTCCCTTGCTAATAAAATCAATCCTGCACATGTTCCAAACATCGGTAAACCTTGCTTTGCAAGTGTGCGAATTGGCTCTAATAACTCGTATCGATTCAGCAATTTGCACATCGTTGTGCTTTCTCCACCAGGCAAGACAAGTCCATCAAGCTTCTCTAAATCACTTCTTTGTTTTACTAAGACCGCTTCGCATCCGAGAGACTCTAACGTTTGCACATGCTCTCGCACCGCGCCCTGTAATGCTAAAACACCGATTCGCTTCATTTTACCAGCCTCGCTCTTGCATACGCTCATTTTGACTAAGCTGTGCAATATCGATGCCTTTCATCGGAACACCTAACTCTTTTGAAATTTCAGCAATTAGCTTGTAGTCCTTATAATGCGTAGTAGCTTCAACAATTGCACGAGCAAATTTCTCTGGGTTTTCTGATTTGAAAATACCAGAACCAACAAATACACCGTCAGCTCCAAGCTCCATCATTAATGCTGCATCTGCTGGCGTAGCAACTCCACCTGCTGCAAAATTTACTACTGGTAAACGTCCAAGACGCTTAATTTCTCTTAATAATTCAAAAGGAGCACCCAGCAATTTAGCCTCTGTCATTAATTCGTCCTCTGTCATACCAACTACCTTACGTACTTGCGCATTCACTTTTCGAATATGGCGAACTGCCTCAACAATATTACCTGTCCCTGGTTCCCCTTTAGTTCGTAGCATAGAAGCTCCCTCACCAATGCGTCGAGCAGCTTCACCTAAATCACGACACCCACAAACAAAGGGCACTGTGTAGTCACTTTTTAATAAATGAAACTCTTCATCTGCTGGCGTTAATACTTCACTTTCATCAATATAATCAACACCCATTGCTTCTAACACTCTTGCTTCTACAATATGTCCAATACGCGCTTTAGCCATTACAGGAATAGATACTGCCCCCAATACCTCCTCGACAATACGAGGATCAGCCATACGTGCAACACCACCCGCCTTGCGAATGTCTGATGGTACTCGTTCTAATGCCATGACAGCTACAGCTCCTGCCGCTTCCGCAATTTTCGCCTGCTCTGCATTAATAACATCCATAATGACGCCACCCTTTTGCATTTCCGCCATCCCGCGCTTAACTA
This sequence comes from Lysinibacillus sp. NPDC093692, assembly GCF_050280125.1. Classification (NCBI taxonomy): domain Bacteria; kingdom Bacillati; phylum Bacillota; class Bacilli; order Caryophanales; family Bacillaceae; genus Lysinibacillus; species Lysinibacillus sp. NPDC093692. The sequence continues at coordinate 6,850 of NZ_JBNNUW010000037.1, read as the reverse complement.
ATTCTGTACCTGTTTGTCTCATGATTTCTAACCTCCACCTTTATGATGAAATTTAGTATAATTGAAATTGACCATATAAAAATATCCAGTTTACAAAATAACCATAAGGTCAGGAGGATGAATGAACATGGACATGTTATTATTCCAACTAGAAAAAAATGGTGAAAAACCGCTCTATGACCAGCTTTATAGCGGCATTAAGGAAGCTATAATTTCAAAGAAAATTGCAGTAGGAGAAAAATTACCATCAAAAAGAAAATTAGCCGATTTTTTGAATATTTCTCAAACAACTATTGAAATTGCATATGCACAGCTACTTGCAGAAGGCTATATTATGTCTAAATCACGTGTCGGTTATTTTGTAGAGGAAATTGACGAGCTTCCATATATTCAGCAGGACACAATAGTTTCTTTACACGAGCAACCTAAGAAAAAATCTTACAAGATAGATTTTAATCCTGGTTCTATCGATATTGATGCCTTTCCATTTCAAACATGGCGAAAATATGCGAAAGAGCTCTTTGATGATGCCTCAAAGGAATTATTATTAACAGGTGAGCCTCAAGGAGAGCTATCTTTACGAACGGAGATTGCTAATTATTTATTTCAATCACGCGGGGTTGTTTGTAGTCCCGAGCAAATTGTCATCGGCTCAGGAACTGAACAGCTTCTACCAATGATATTGCGCCTCTTTGGTGACGATACTTGCTTTGCGCTTGAAAACCCTGGATATCCAGCTGTGCATCGTATGTTTTCCCAGCATAAACGAAAAGTCTATCCAATTGCGGTCGATGATGAAGGAATTGTCATTCATGAGCTCGAAAAAACTAGCGCTGACGTTGTCTATATTACGCCATCACACCAATTCCCTACAGGAGCAGTATTATCGGCTACAAGACGTGCACAGGCTTTAAATTGGGCCGCACAAAGCTCCTCTCGATACATTATTGAAGATGATTACGATTCCGAATTTCGTTATACTGGAAAGCCAATTCCTGCACTTCATGCATTAGATCGAAATGATAAAGTCATTTATATGAGTACATTTACAAAATCATTAATGCCGTCCTTGCGTGTTGCTTATTTTGTACTTCCATCAAAATTACTTGCTACTTATAATGATATGTTTAATTACTATTCATCAACGGTACCCCGTTTTGATCAACATATCGTAGCTAATTTTATGCGTGATGGCCATTTTGCAAAGCATTTAAATCGTATGAGGAAGGTTTATCGAAAAAAGCATGAAAAACTTACTTCTATTTTAGAAAACTATTCTAATCAAATTAATATTACCGGTGAGCAAGCAGGAATGCATATTTTACTAGATGTACAGCATACTTTGTCCGAAAAGCATTTACAGCAGCTCGCATCCAATGCGGAAATCAAAATCTATCCACTATCTGATTATCGCCTAGATCACTCTACACCATCGCAAGCTCAATTTTTACTAGGTTTTGGAGGCATACCTGTACATGAAATTGAACCTTCTATTGAAAAGCTAATGAGTTGTTGGGACGTACAGAAAAAACACCGATCAACCTTACCTTAAAAGGTTGATCGGTGTTTCCGTTATATTACGATTCAATTAGTTGAATATTATATAGCTTAAACCATGTATGGATTTGGCCAAGATAAGCCAAAAGCTGTGGACCTGCCATTAATTGTCCATACCAAGGAACTTTGAAAGAACTGCCACCAGTTTCAATTAGCCCTATTAGCTTCTGTCGCTCAAACAATTCATGAAGAATTGAATTTTTATCCTCCATTATTTCTCTTAGCCATTTTTGAATACCTGCTGTATAAACTGGATGGTATGTTTTAGGGTACGGATTCTTTTTCCGATATAAAACTTCTTCTGGCAATAAATGTTGCATTGCCTTACGAAGCAAACCCTTTTCTATACCTCCTAAATTTTTCATTTCCCAAGGAATATTCCACGCATATTCAACAAGTCGATGATCTGCAAACGGAACACGAACTTCAAGACTCGCCCCCATGCTCATACGGTCTTTTCGTTCCAACAATGTTTGCATAAACCATACCGTATTCAAATAAAACATTTCACGTTGCCTTACTGCCTCAATACTCTCTCCATCAAGATATGGTACTTCGGCAATTGTTTGCGAATATGCTTGTTGTGCAAATGATTCAACTTTTAATTTCTTACGCCACCGCTCTTGTAACATTGTTGATCTTTCAGACAGTGAACGAATCCAAGGAAAGCCTGTTGTCTTTTCTGTAAACCATGGATAGCCGCCGAAAATTTCATCTGCACATTCACCGGATAGTGCAACGGTAAAGTCTTTTTTTATTTCTCGACAAAACCATAGTAACGATGAATCTACATCTGCCATCCCTGGTGAATCTCTAACAACGACTGAATCTACCAACCAATCGATTAATTGCTGCTGAGAAATTTCCTCAGCATGATGTGTTGTACTAAAGGTATCTGTCATTTTTTGAATCCAATACGTGTCTGTTGATGTTTGAAAAGCATGTGGATTAAAGAAGCGTTCATTATCCTCATAATCTATAGAATACGTATGGAGCATGCCTTTGTTTTGTTCATGAAACCTGTTTGCTGCAATTCCAGTAATAATGCTGGAATCTAATCCGCCTGAAAGAAATGTACAAATCGGTACGTCTGAAACAAGCTGTCGTTCAATAGCATCCGTTAGCAAAAAACGGACATGTTCGATCGTTTCCTCTAATGACTCTTCATGTCTTTTACTTTGTAACTGCCAATACTGCCAAACTCGTATACCCTCTCTAGAGAAACGCATTGCATATCCTGGACGTAGCTCACTAATATTTTGGAAAAGTGATTTTCCGGGCATTCTAGATGGCCCTACAGCCATCATATTTGCTAGCCCTTCCGTATTAACGGTTGTTTTAATCAATGGATGAGCTAATAATGCTTTCACCTCGGATGCAAAAAGCAGGCCGTCTTGTTGTTCTGTGTAAAACAAAGGTTTTACACCTAGTCGATCTCGACATAAAAAAAGAGATTGTGATTGTTCATCCCATATACCAAAAGCGAAAATTCCATTTAAAAAATCAACACACTGCTCTTTCCATTCAATATAAGCAGTTAATAATACTTCCGTATCTGAATGCGTTGTAAAAACATGCCCTCGATTTTGAAGCTCTTTCCTTAACTCTTCTGTATTATAAAGTTCGCCATTATATGTAATGACATAGTTTGCACCATCATGTACTTTTTTCATCGGTTGCTTTCCACCGATTAAATCTATGACAGCTAACCGACGATGGCCAAATGCAATATGCTCACTACACCATATATTCTCATCATCAGGCCCTCGTTTATTTAATGTTTGCGTCATTAACTTTAGAATTTCATTACTTGTTCTTAAATCCTTTTGAAAGCTAGCCCATCCTGTAATGCCACACATTTAGCCACATCCTTTCGCCTAATAGCGTATGCAGTAAAGTGTAAAAACGTGAAAAAGAACACGAGATGTTTGAAAACATCTACGTGTTCTTTAGATTAATTATTAAAATAAGCCACCGACAAAGTCAGTAATGCTGCCCCATAAGTTTCCGAAGAAGCTACCAATACCTTGGAAGAATAATGAGATACCACTAGCACGCTCCACAGCCTCTGTTGTGACAACATCAGCCTTAAGACCCTTACCGTCAATAAAACCGTGATCTGTGCCCTCTGAGCGCTCAATAACTACCTTTCCGACAACTGTATCCTTCTTAACCCCTGCTTCAAGACTCTTTTTATCTAATACTAGTTTAGGTTTATATAAGTCTTTTTCAGATGACTTGATCATAAATGAAACTGGTTCTTTAACAGCAATTGCTACATTCTTTTCTTTACCTTTCGTAACTTTTACTGTTTCTTGATCTTTAAACTTATAGTTCGCTGGGATAATTTCTTGTTTCGAGAATTGTGAGAAGCCATAGTTAAATAATTTAGCTGTTTCATCAAAGCGAGCTTTATATGAGCCTTCTCCGTTTGCATCTACAGCCTTCATTACAACAGAAATTAAACGTGTACCATTACGCACTGCAGTACCTGTAAAGCAATGTCCCGCAAAGTCTGTTGTTCCTGTTTTTAATCCATCAACGCCTTCATATTTGTACACTAATCCTGGCAACATAAAGTTCCAGTTCTCCATATTAATTGCATCTTCTGTACCTTCACGGAACGTCTTTTTGGCAATTTTAGATGTTTTTAATACGTCTGGATGATCTTTTAGTAAATGATATGCTAATTTAGCTACAGACTTAGCAGGCATTACGTTTTCATCATTTGGTCCAGTACCTGCTGGATGCATACCAAATAGATTTGCATTGTTAAGACCAGAAGAGTTTACGAATTTATAGTCTGTAAGACCAAGCTCTTCTGCTTTTTTATTCATTAGCTTTAAAAACTCAGTTTCAGTACCCGCAATTGTTTCTGCTATAGCAACTGTAGCAGCATTTGCAGAGTAAATTGCCATCGCCTCATATAATTCACGAATTGTGTAAGATCCATCTCTACGCAATGGTACATTACTTAACGCACGATCTTGAGACATTTTATACGTATAATCAGTTACATGATATTCCTGATCCCACTTAACTGTACCTGCTTCAATTGCGTCCAATAACAGGTATTCAGTCATCATTTTTGTCATACTCGCAATACCTAGTGAAGTATCTGCATTTTGTTCATATAAAATTTTTCCTGAATCTGCGTCAATTAAAATTGCAGCATCCACGTGTAGTCCTAAATCTGTTTCTGCATTTGCCTTCGCTGGAATACCTGCTAAAACACTAAATAACAAAACAGGAATTAGGAGTAAGCGTATAACAGTGTTCATTGTCTTTTTCACCTTTAAAGCCCTCCAAAAAAATATTCTTGTCCTCGACATTTTATCATATATAGTAATGTCCGTGCGCACTCTCTATCATAAAAAAATGCTCTCGTGTCATCTTTGTAGACGATTCGAGAGCATAAAAGTTGCTAGTAATATATTACATCGAATAGTTTGGTGATTCTTTTGTGATTTGTACATCATGTGGATGTGATTCACGTAGACCTGCACCTGTCATTCGAACAAATTGAGCATTTTCACGTAAGAACTCAAGGTTAGCTGAACCGCAATAGCCCATACCTGCACGAATACCACCAATTAATTGATAAATAGTATCCGCTAGAGGTCCTTTGTAAGGAAGACGACCTTCAATACCTTCAGGCACTAATTTTTTCGCATCCTCTTGGAAATAACGATCCTTTGAACCTTTTTCCATAGCCCCAATTGAACCCATACCACGGTATACTTTGAATCGACGACCTTGGAAGATTTCAGTTTCACCAGGAGATTCAGAAGTACCTGCAAGAAGTGAACCAAGCATTACCACATTACCACCCGCTGCAAGAGCCTTTACGATGTCACCAGAATATTTAATGCCTCCATCAGCAATAATTGTTTTCCCAAGTTCACGTGCTACTGTTGCACAATCGTAAACAGCTGTAATTTGTGGTACACCTACACCAGCTACGACACGAGTTGTACAAATAGATCCTGGTCCAATACCAACTTTCACTACATCTGCACCAGCCTCAAATAATGCGCGTGCACCTTCAGCTGTTGCCACGTTACCAGCGATAATTTCAAGCTCTGGATAAGATTCACGGATAGAGCGAATTGTTTGTAATACACCCTCAGAATGACCGTGAGCTGTATCGATAACTACGATGTCTACTTGTGCTTCAACAAGCTTTTCAATACGTATCATCGTATCTTTTGAAACACCTACTGCTGCCCCTACTAATAAACGACCATGTATGTCTTTTGCAGCTTTAGGGAACTCAATTACCTTTTCGATATCCTTAATTGTAATTAATCCAGTTAATTTACCTTCTTCATCTACAATTGGTAACTTTTCGATTTTATATTGTTGAAGAATCTTTTCAGCATCCTCTAGAGTCGTTCCAACAGGAGCTGTAATTAAATCTTCTTTTGTCATAACATCTTCAATTTTTAAAGAATAGTCAGAAATAAAGCGTAAGTCACGGTTTGTAATGATCCCTACTAGCTTTTGATTTTCCATGCTATCAACGATTGGTACACCAGAAATTCGGTATTTACCCATTAAATGCTCAGCATCGAAAACTTGGTGAGTCGGAGTTAAGAAGAATGGGTTTGTAATAACACCATTTTCAGAACGTTTTACTTTTTCTACTTGCTCAGCTTGCTCATCAAGCGACATGTTCTTATGGATAATACCGATGCCACCTTGACGTGCCATAGCAATTGCCATTTTAGATTCTGTAACTGTATCCATGCCTGCGCTGATCATTGGAATATTTAATTTAATCTTCGGTGTTAGTTGAACTGATAAATCAACATCTTTCGGTAATACTTCTGAATGGGCTGGTACTAATAATACATCATCAAAAGTTAAACCTTCTTTGGCAAATTTAGTTTCCCACATTTTCGTAACGTCCTCCTATAGTTAAAAGAATATTAATTGTAAGATTAACAACGTGCTAAGCTACTGTCAAGAAACTTATAAAAGAAAGACAATTCAGATTTTTCTAAGTGCCATCTTTAATAGACTTTTCTTCCTTTTTTATATTGAAGAAAATATAGCCTTTTTTAATTTCTTCTACATTTAGAATAAATGTTAGTTAAGCTCTGTCTTATTTTAAGCAAGTTTTGTGGAATTATTGATAAATTATTAAGGTTTTTCGTAAAAATAAAAAAACAGCCAGCACACAGCTGACTGTTTACATTGCCTAGCGACGTCCTACTCTCACAGGGGGAAGCCCCCAACTACCATCGGCGCTAAAGAGCTTAACTTCCGTGTTCGGTATGGGAACGGGTGT
>NZ_JBNNUW010000036.1:0-27868 GCF_050280125.1 Lysinibacillus sp. NPDC093692 | reverse complement strand
TTCTCCCAGAGTTCAAATGATTTTATATTACGTATTTTCCTATAGATATATTGCTTTAGTATCAACGTTCTATAGTGTACCACATTTTTTGATTTTAATATTATTGTATATTTTCATATACTCTTTTGGGGTACATCTGGGGTACCAAAGATTTTTTTAATATACAATAGAAAAAAATCACTCATTATTTTCAGATGAGTGATTTTTTATTAATACCGAAATTTAGTTATACTGACCACACTAAGTAGCTGTTACTTCCCCTCTTTCTTTAATAGTTTTAGCAAACAATTCATCTGCTTTAGCTTTTTCCCAGGCAATCTAGCTTTCCTATTAAAACATAATTAATAGTGGTAAAATTTATTTAATTTCACTTTGTGGATAATAATATACTTTTTTATTGGATTCTTTATCTTCTCTCTCAATATGTACTCCCTCTTTCCAATCAGCATAAATATAATCTTCCCACTCCATGTAACTATTCCGTTGATTCTCATTGTGCCAGCTACTTTGTTCTTCTTCATATTCTTCAGAGGAAAAATATTCCCCCTGTATTTCATTATATTCCACCTCCATCTCTTCTTGATATCTTAAATCGTTTAGGCTTTCGCCACGTGATGTAATCTTAAGAATCAATCCTTTTCCTTCATACGCTTTTCCTTCTAAGATAGTTCCATTAAACCTTTTAATATAATAAAAATCCATATTTCTCACTCTACCATTCCAAGGTCTTCCATCTTTGAATTCACCATCAAAACTCAATGTGCCATCACTAGAATATAGTTTACCATTTATCTTTTCATCATTATTGTATACACCATCATAATATATACTGCCGTTAGTGCTAAATGTTTTCCCTTTACCATCCTTTTTGCCATTCACTACATTACCCCAATAGGAGATGTAATTATTATTAAACTTTATGATTTTTCCCTCATAAGGTACTCCGTCTAAATATTTAGCATTTATTAAGTTTTCATCCTTAGGATCAATAACGTTGTTATACAAAACTCCTTTTTTAATTCTGCTCTCATTTGAAATTGATTCATAAACAATTTCATATTGATTGTCAAGACCGTTATATCCATAATATGTTCCGGAAGCAAAGAAACCGTTGTAAAAAAACCCTCTCATTTTTACTTTTCCATAAGAATTATAAATTACGCCTTCTCCATTATAAAAGTCTCCAGAAAGCTTTTTATAATAGTTCCCATTAGAAATCTGGATATCATTGTCTCCTATATTAACCTCGTCTTTATTAAAGGTTAGTTTATATAATTTATGCATTAGTAAATAATTATCTATACTTACTAACTCTTCAATTCCACATTCCCTTAATTCACCCATTAATGGTGAAGGAATAAAATCTAAAAAGAACTGTCGTACAATCTTTCCTAAATACTTTTCGAATTTTTCGTTAGATGTTTCATTATCTAAGTAACTTTGAATCGTAAAAAGAGCATTATAAATATAATATATATTATTTATTTCATCGTTACTTAAATCTTTTCTTAACGAAGCAACATTCTCAATCCAATTTTGACTAAAAAAGGCTCTATCTAATGTAACAAAATCTTTTTTTAATATATGCTTTATGTACAAATCTCTAATTATAGTGAAACCTCTCTGTAGATCATAATAGACAATTATAGCCTTTTCACGTTTATATTCGAACTCTCTATTACCTTCTATATTTTTTAGTTCTTCGGATATTTTTAAACTTCTTTTATTTATTTTCCATACTAAAAAACTAAATATCCCAGTTACACATATGGAATAAATTGTTAATATCCAAGTTACAATATATGACAGAGATGACATTGCAGTACCTGTTTTATTAGGTTCTCCCCTTAATTCAAACATTTTTATAAAAGCTTGAACAGGGTTACCAAATACAAGATACAACAATAAAACAAAAAATATAATACTAATAATTAACCCTAATAGGATTGATTTAATAGGATTATTAGATACCCAGCTTTTCTTATTCAATTCAACTACCTCCCTATAAATAAATTGTATAACAGTATATTAATTAATTATATAATAAATGGTAATTTAATGATTTATATTGTATAAGTTTTGGTATCGTACAGTGATTTACTTCTGAAATTTCTCTTTAAAAATCATTCTTTTGCCTTATTCCTAAATAGGGCTTATTAAAAATTCATACTTAATAACACTCCAGGTACTCATTCGAGTGCCTGGTTACTTCGGTTAAAAGGTGGCTGATTTTATCATTTTACCTCATACAATTTTGTAATTTTGCTCTTGTTGTTATAAACGAGCTTCAATCCTAATAACTCGGCTATCTCACGCACTTGAACATGCGTCCTACCATCTATAATCACAGCAGGAATGGATTTACTATCATTTAGCATTACTTTAGCTTGTGCCTCTTTTACTTCCTCTTTTTTTGTATAGCCTAAATGAGTAGCTAAAACCTCTGCGATGGCAGCACAAATAGCGTTAAAATTTTTATGATATAGGTCAACGTCCCCTTCGCTGTCTACAAAGCATACTTCAATTAAGATAGCTGGTTTATAAGTGTTTTTAAGGAAATAAAGCTCTGGACGTTGTTTAGGACCACGGTCTTTTAGTCCTGATGCTTTTGAAATTGCAGCACTTACTTTAGCTGATAAATCCTTCATATCATAATACAATACCTCTACACCACGCGGATCGTCAGTGACACTTGCTGCATTGAAATGAATACTCCAGTCTAGGTCTCGTGACTGTTTATTATGATAATTTACGATGGTTTGGAGGTTTTGGTTTTGCGTAGTCGATGTATCATCATGAAATACTGAACCAGCTCCGTTGTACTGTGTTGTTAAGATACGATGTACTTCATTTGTTACTTGACGTGCCTCATCTACTTCATCAATGAAATGTTTTGCGCCTCTGATTTTTAATCCGTGACCACTAGAACCTACGTATCTTTTAGTCATTTCACTTCACCCTCTCCTGATTTGTCTTTTACAATCGATAAAATATTTTTAATAAAATCAGGCATTGGTAAGCCCATTTTTGTACCGTTTTCTGTGATAGAAATAAATTCGAGTACACAGAATGCAATGGCTGCCCCATCACCTGCGTACTCGATACCTGGTATCACTAATGAAAGCATGTATACCGAACCTACTAGCATTAAGTAATAGATTTTACGAATAATTCCGTTGAAGCCCACTCGACTGTTTATGTTTTGATTTACAACCCCTGACAAAATACCGGTTATATAATCAATTGCCATAAAACCTATTAATACTGTCACGGCCATACCTAGACCGTTTACTGAATAAGACACTAAAGTGCCGATTACTCCACTTACTCTTGCTACCCATCTTTCCATTAACATCATTCCTTTGCCCTATTTAATTAAAATAAAAAGCCATGAGAAGCTTCGAGAATCGGTAACATGTACCGTTGCCTATCTCGATTGCTTTCACAGCGCATAAAAAAAGCACTCTCAATTGAGAGTACTAATTAGTATTGTTATTGATTTAAATTCGCGATAATAAACCCATCGATGCTTGATAATTTACCACGCCAATATCCTAATTCAATTACATCACCGTTTATGTTAATCAATTTCGCATTTTTCAAATGAATATAGTTCGGCGACGGATTATCATCTTCATCTTCTGGATTTATCTTTTCAACTTCCTCAGCAATTTCTTCAAAAAGCTTTGCAAATTGATCTGCAGTTGGTCCATTTCCACTTAATAGTTCAGATATACTTCTCATATATATATTGCTTCCAATCAACAAACCAGTAATTAAAGAGCCACCAACATTTAAAGTAACTCCTATTTCTATAGGTGATTCATTTACAATTGTAACTAAATTAGATAATAGGACATCTTTTTCCATTAGATTATCAGCTGTTAAATCTTGTGTTTTTCCTACCATTACATCTCCTCCTATGGCTATATTATCCTACAAAAAGGTAAGTATTTCCTTTTGATTTAGACAATAAAGAAATGCTAATCTTTCGCTTACGTACCGAACAGCATGGAACTAATATTTAGATTTGTACACCATAATAAATTAATTCCTCTTTAAATTGTTCTTCGAATTTCTCAATCATTTTTTCTTTAGAAGGTAGATAAATGACTAGTTCCTCACAAAAACCCAGATCTATCCATGTTAATTTTTGATTTTCCGTATCCCAAAAAATATGTTCCAACTTAAAATCATGTTCGTCTCTTTTTCTATTCAGCATTTCTGTGTATGCATCTAAGACTTGATCTTTTATTAACTGTAATTCTTCATTAGAAATTTGCTTACGTAATAATAAATCGTGTAAAGAGACTCCTTTTGCTTTTTCCATGAATAAATATTTGCGTTCACTATAAGCATACAGTTTCGGAAAATATTTAATCCCAGAGAGATCTATTAAGGCATTAATATCTACATCCCTAACTCCTTTCTCTTTTAATACTTTGAAAATAATATCTTTCTCTTCGAGTTCGAATATTACAGACCGATTTTCTTCAGTATTGCATTTTTTCCACTTATCGTAATCTAGACCTTTATCTACAGTAGCTAATAAAGCCATTTTCGTTTCAGAGTCTAATTCTTCAAAATAAACAGTTTTATTCAATAAAATCCCTCCTTTTCGTTTAATGATTCGACAAAAGGAAAGGATTTCCTTCTAATTTAGACAATAAATTTTTAAAGCGTATCGAGAATCAGTTACGTGTAATTTTGCTCATCTCGATTATTCTCATAGCGTGAATCCCCTGAAACTTATTCCAAAAAATCACCAATTAAAAAATATGTCTTAAAAATTTCATATAATTATTATCAATACTCAATACTTTTCAAAAGAGCTTTATGGGACGTTTTTAAAGACCTTTCGAATAGTGTTATCCTCCATAGTTTTTATATTGTTTTACATTTATTAGGATATTTGACAACCCAGTTTATAGCTATTATTCTCTAATTACGGCCGATCAAATTCTATGGAGGTGTGAGTCTTATGGAACTATATAACTCAATTTTTTCAGATATTGGCTATATATTTGTATATTTCATGATCGTTGTAGTTGGACTAGCTGATTTTATTCGCAACTACTCTAAATAATCTTTATTAATGAACGGTTCTTTTCATATTTACTTTGCCATACACGTGTATGTTTATTTCAATAAAAAACGCCAGCTTATGCTGCGTTTACTTGTTTTCGTTATTGAGTAATACTTGTACAGCTTCTCGCCACAACAACGGCACTTGGTCAACTGTTCGTAAGTTCATTTTAATTAAATCCCAATATAATTTAGCCATTATAAAACCCCCTTAGTTGTTAATGTTTCTACTACTTCGGCAACAGCTAATTGATTTTCAATTTTATCTTGCTGTTGCGCTTCTGCTGATTCAGCTATTGCTAATTTCAATTTTTGGGTTTCTTCTTGTAATAACTCAATTTCCGTTTTAGGAAGTTCGATATACTCGTAATATAGTTGTTTTGTTTCTTTATCATAGAATAGTTCGGCGCGTTTACCTTTAATATTCTCCGGTTGCGGCATTGTACTCACGTCGTACTCGATCGCGATTTCTCCAAGTGAAAACACGCTTACTACTTTGACTTTCGTTTCCTCTGAATTTCCGATAATAATCATGATTAATTCTCCTCCCTTACCATCGTATTACGGCTTTACCGTTTTTACCTGGTTGTGACGTGCTACCGCCATCGCCTATGCCGTTGGGGTTTTTACCGCCAAGACCACTGCTACTACCAACACCATCTTGACCGCGTTGCCCGTTTCCTCCGTAGCCTCCTCCGATACCGCCATTAGCACCGCCACCATTGCCGTATTGAGTCCCCGCAAAGCCACCATCCCCGCCATGTGCATACGATGTTTTGAAGCCAGAAAAACCGCCAGGACTGCCCATGCTTGCCACTGTATTCGGAGCCAATCCGTTAGCACCCGCCGTTCCTCCTAAACCTACTTGTATTTGAATAGTCTCTCCAGGAGTAACCGGGATCATGTCAACGAATATGCCGCCAGAACCGCCACCGCCACCTGCGTTACCACCGCCACCAGAGAATGTAAAGAACCCACCACCGCCACCACCTGCACCATTAAGTATTACCAACACGTTAAATACGCCTCTAGGTACTACCCATGAATACGTTCCTGGGGTTACAAATTCCTTGGTTCCAGGTTCAGGTTTCACCCCACTTCCGTTACCCTGCAAGAAAAAAGAGTTACCATGGAATGCTAGCGTTAATATAGCACTCATAGGGAACGAACTAGGTAATATTTGAGAACCATCTGAATTAAGTATTGAAAATGCATTACTAACTTTTGAACCGTCTTTATTTTTAAGTACTATAGTAATGTTACCTGTATTATTATGAGTTGTAGTAACCCTGTAAGCACTACCTTCTTTGGGTCTAGGCGGAGTAAATGCGGTATCCCAAATTATTTCATCAGACGTACACACCCACGCATTAGTCGCGTTTGTATTACCTATAAAACGTACATGACCTAAATCTTCTTTGGTATGAGTATCAACCTTAGTGTCAACGGCCGCGATATCTCTGTCTACTTCTGCGAATTTCGTATCAACTTTTCGTTCTAAATCTGCTACGGCTTGAGTTAAATCATCAACATTTCCACCATCTTGCTGTAATTCCTCAATGCATTTATAAGCCCTATTTAATAACCAGTTCATATGTTGTGCAGATGGTTTCATACCTGGTTGCCAACCACTGTCTTTTAATGACTGTGGAGGCTCAACACCTACTGCATTCCACTCAGGTAATTGTTCTGGCATCCTCATTCCTCCTAAATCGGTAATTCGTTATCTTGACTTGGTGTATATGCTGCTCCTAGATAACCACCAATGGTTTCATCGTTTATATCACCGAAGCCCTTTGTGTTATCAATTGAGTTAGTTATATCGCCAAACTCAAACGTACCTGTAAGCTCAATTACACCAACTTTTACGCCTGCTGCTACTGTACGTTGTACGATACGAACAAAGTTTGTAGGGTCTAACCCTGCCTCATTCAATTTTGTTAAAGGAAGCTCGATAACTTTAATCGCTGCTGGTTCTGGTTCATCTGGATCGTTCCATTTTTCTTTAATTTTTATCATTTTAGGATCAACCGATAATGCAATAGCTAGGACCTGTATTATCATATCAATCGTTCCGTCACTTAGATTTCGAGCAATCTTCGACTTTAATAAGATTCGATATACTTCATCATTCGCAACACCACGTGGTTGATTTACGTTTTGACCAATTAAATCAAGACCTATACCTTCAGCATTATCAATGTTTCTCCACTGCCTAATACGATCGTTTGTATCTTTTACTTCTTGTGCTTCAGCAGAAAAGATACTCATCAGTTTGGATATGTTCGATTCAGGATTCTTGTCAAAGTAATCGGAAAATCGTTTAACAATAGATTTCGTACTAAACAACGACCGTCACCTCAATGTCTTTGAAATGTGTTTGAGCAACTTCTTGCAATCCTATTATAATGTTCGAATCGTTGTAATTAATGTCATCTGTAGATACTTCAACGGTTACATCTTCGATACCATCTACACTATAAGTTCTAGCAATTAAACGAGATACAATTACATCCTCACCCATGTTTAAACCTGAATAAGTGTTGTTATTTGCATCAGTACCTCCAACATATCTAATAAGCGCTGTTTTTATCTGATTAACTCCATCAAACGTAAACGATGTATTGGTTTCCACTTTTACTTTAATGAAAATATTTACTTCATTAGCCCTAGTGAATCCTATTTGTTTTACATCACCACTTAAATCAGTTACATCGATATAAGTTGTTCCATAAGGTTGTATACCTCCAGCTTTCTTTTCATGAATGGCTTTAGCAACTTCTTCATCGCCACCACCTAAAACGAATGCTTGTATGGACCTAGGAGGCGTGCCGTATTGATCGACTTCATCTTTATAATTTTCAATTACCTTTGATGCTCGAATGCTTGATATTTTTAATAGATTGGCGCGTATTGCTGCTGTAGTAGCTGAACCAATACCTTCAACTGTAATATCAGCTCGTTCTCTGGCTTCTGTATCAGATTCTTTTTCTCGACCACCATTAGTTTTTAATGGATTATTTACACTTATTATATCAGCGTCAGGATTTACTATTTGAGTGATTGTATTTGCCCCTACATTACCTATAGCACCGACATCTAATGCTACAATCTCGACTGTTCCTTTTCCTTCTGAATCTAGTGTTAAATCATAAAGTGTTTCAAAGAAAATATCGTTATCTGTAGACGCTAAAAAACCACTTTCAATGAAGTGGTTTGGCGTACCTTTTATTTCTATTAATCCGTAAGCAAAGTCAGCTAAAATACGAGTTATGCCTGCATATGGTAATAACATATCTAACTGAACACCTTCAGCTGTCTTTCGATATGCGCTATGGTAAACATCTTCTGTGTCTTGCCATAATAACGAGAAAAACCACGCCATAATGCGAATGATAATACCCAGTACTGAACGTTCCGAAGTATTAGCATCAGCACCAAACTTTTCTTTTGCTTTAGCTGACATACTATCAACTAGATCACTGTAGGATTTTCGTTTAAAACCATTCTTATCCAATGCCACCGACAGCCACCTCCTTGCTAATTACGGTGCCATCTAAAAGAGTTACAACGAATAGGATTGTCCTAACTCTATTAACATCTTTTATTTCAACACTTTCGATATCTCTAACCCGTTCCTCTTGTGAAAGAACACGCATAACCTCTGCTCGAGCTTCATCTTTGGTTGACTTCTCCAAAACTCGTTTAAAATCAAGTCCAGCTTCTTCATTCAGAAACCATTCTTTTAAATTCGTACCAAGCGATATAGCTAAACATTGGGCTACTTCTTTATCGCCTTCATCTAACTTAAAATCACCATTTTCCAAAAGTAGATCCCCATCTAATAATGCTAATGTTTTCACTAAAACACCCCCACTATTACAGCGTCATGAACATCAAACATTCGAGCTGTTCCAGGGTAAACATTGTTGCCTTTCATTGCCTCATCTATTGCACGTTGGCAAAATACAGCCAATACAGTGTCAACCATTGGTTCTAAAGCTGGCACGTAATTTTGAACCTCGCTATCATTAACACGATATTTTTGAAATAAAACAGGCACATTTTCAATAGGTGCTAACTTTGATGGTTCTTGACCAGTTTCTTTAACCATAAACAGAGGTTCGATTTTGGCTACACGTTTAGTTTCATCGTATGCTAACACTTTACAAGGCATGGCGGTATTTAAGTTTACGAATACACCTTGTTGTAAAGCACGGAAAAATTCAGTAGTATTCGTCATAATATCGCCTCCACTTCTGTATAGAATGAACTCCCTTTACAAATGTGTTTACCACTTTTTACACGTACTGTACTTTTCGTGACTATGGATTGGAGTTGAATAATTGCTCCTGTATTCATCCTGTGTTGTAACAGTGATGTTGCTTTATAACCTTTCATTACTATGCCTTTGCGTTCGTTTTCAAAGTACTCAGGAGATCCTACAAGTCCTGTATCTGGACTAAGAATGAATTTATTGTTGTCACCCTCTTTAATGGACCTTATATATGTCTGTTGTCTCGAAATATATGCAGATGCTCCACAATCATTCGCAACTTCTTGAATCTTTTTAAATATCTCTCCACTGACCGAAAATCCTTTGTCATATACTTTGTTTTTAGGTAATTTCAGCACAGCTACTTTTAAACCTAGTGCTTTTACTAAATCTTTAATAATAGCATCTGCTTTTATTTTCCCTTTATATGAGCGTTGTAACGTCTTTTTAGCGTTGAATGGGTAAGTGTCCAATACTTTTATTACCGTAGCTCTGTCAGCTCCTACAGGTGATGTCCGTACACTATCAATACGTCCGCTGAGTATTAGTCCTTTATCCTCTATATAACCGGCATTAATTGTTATAATTTCGCCACGCTTTATTTTATTCCTAGTGGATTCTGATAGGTTGTAAATTGTGATTTCGCTTATGTTCGGCTCAAGATCATCATCAAACGGAACTTCAAATTCAATATCTAACTCAGTATTATTAAATTTTAGATTGCCTGTCACAACTTCAACATAACGCTTAAATAATTTACTCATTGCTATTCACCAACTTTAAAAATACTGTTTTATTCAAGTTTGCAAATGTCACACGTGTTTCTTTACCAGATGGATCAATAGGAATAATAGTAGGTGCTGGAAAACGATTATCGAACACTTCACTAAACAACGGCGTAGCATACACAAGCTTTTCTCCAAGCACTAATATTTCTTCATCCTTTTGTAAATCCAATGTGAAATAATCATGCAACTCGTTATAGCTAATTTCTATTAAAAATAATTCAGCGCCCAATTCCACCTCGAAACGATATGGAATGAGCGCTTTTTCTATTTCTATATATTCAAAGTCTAGCATTATTACACCACCCTTAACTTTGCACCGAGAGGGATTTTCTTTGGATCATAACCATTCCATTTTTGAATGTCTTGCCATTTAGTACCGTATTTCTGACCAAGAGAAGAATAGGTATCACCATTCTTAACCACATGATAAACAGGAGATTGTTTTTTATTCTCCGTTTGTTTACGCCCAGCCTCTTTAGTCGGTGCAGTAACAGCCTTTACTTTAGGGTCCACATACGATGATTGAGCGATACGTACTTCAGTCAATGTACAGCTAAAATTATAGCCATTCATCACCTTAGAGCTTGCTTTAATAGATAAACCATGTAGGAGCATATTTTTGTATATACGACGACCTTCATAGGTGACAGGTTGACCTTTATATTCAAAACTCCTTAATTTATTTATCAATGTTTCAACTCGCTCATTGGTTGGACGTATCAAGAGACCTGATAATTTTACGACAACTGGTTTTTTCTCAACGTGGTCCGATAAATCAATACCTTTTTCAACCTTATGCGTGGGGATATCAGCATCAAAATCAGCATCTTCGTTAGTTACATGTATTAAATAGCCACTTATTCGTGCTTTACCAACTAACTCCTCTGCCATTGACTATCCCTCCCTCGGTACTGGCATCACTCTTAATAAATCTCCGAATAATTCTTCCAGTGCATCTTTAACGCTATAGGCAGTCTGTTGTGGGTTATCACTACCTTGTACAATTATTTGGATAGGAGCAGATACCTTTGAGTTGTTAGAAGTATTATTATTAACGGTCTCTGTTGTTGAATAATCCTTCGCAGGTTCAAATTGAGTAGCTTGATCTAAGTTAATTTCCGGACGTGTTCCATCACCTTGCAATATACCTCTGTCGCGTAATTTATCAGCCTCATCTGCTGGTAAAACTGCTTCGTTTTTATGCAGCAACGCTGGCATTTCGTCAAACGGCACTCGTCCTAGACCTATTTCGAAACCTGGTATTAATCCACCAACCCATTTCGCAGCACCTGATAGCGCATCACCAACACTGAAATTGCTAATTGCTTCTGCTGCAGCTCCGACCTTTTCGATTACCCATTCTACAGCATCAGCAACGGCATTAAATGCTTTTGTTATTGCTTTGAGAATTGGTTTTAAAATAGCCCATGCACCTTCAATTGCACCAACTGCAAGAGGGAACAACGGAACAATCACTTCATTCACCAAAAATTTAACAACTGCTGTTATCCCCTCAAACAATGAACCAACAACCCTTAAAATTGGTGATATGATATCCATCGCTACGCTAATAACTTCTTGAGCTACAGGGAACAAAGGGACAATAACATTTTCAATCAATCCCCTGATAATTCCTGAGATTGTTTCGAAAACATTCATAGCTCCGCTGACTATGTTGCCGATAAAATCAAAAGCTACACCGATGATTTCTTGAGCCTTAGGCATTAAAGGAACTATAACGTTTTCAACAAAATCAGAAACAGCTTCTTTGACTGTCGTAAAATTCGTTACAAGTGTTTCAGCAAAACTTGCTATATTATCTGCTATTTCAGGTGGTATCCCAAGGTTTTGCCAAATGTCCGAGATGTTTCCAGTTCCATCCATAAGGGATGATATTGTATCTTTGACTGCTGATAAAAAGTCTTTAACAATAGATAATTTATCAACAACCACCATGATAACGTCTGCGAAAACAACAAATCCATCTTTGAGAAATGGTACAATGGCTTCAATACCAGTCATTATGCTATCTAAAAAGTCTTGAACTTTTTCATTTTGAAACGCTTCGATCATTCCTATTTGCAAATCCCGCCATACTTTTTTCAGGCGTGTACCGAAGTTATCTTGTAAAGCATCTGATGCTCGTCCAGTAGCGCCTTCGAAATCCTCCATAGCGTCTTTTGATCCAAGCATGGCATACATGGCATCTGCTTCGAGGTCTTCCCATTTAGTACCGAATAACGCTACAGCTAATTGATTGGCTTCTACCTGGTCATCCATACCTTGCAACTCGTTTGTTACAGCACTTGCAACATCAGCTACAGTTGCCTCACCACGGTTAAAACTTTCCCACAAATCAAATGTTGATTTACTCATGGCTGAGAATGTTTCATCTGTTGATTTCGAGCCGTCTTTAACCCTGATCTGAAACTCTTTCATGACATCATTAACGTAATCTAGGTTGTAAACACCAGCTTTTGAGCCTCTTTCCATGATGCCGAAATATTCTTCTGCGCTATATCCCATATTTCCAAATAACGATGAATACTCTGCGACATTGTCAAACATTTCATTACTAAAGTTCAAACCACGTTGGCCACCAGCAGTAAATAAATCAAATGCCTTTTCTGAGGTTATACCAAACGCTTCCATCATATTATTCGTTCCGCGAGTAACTTCATTCACATCGCTGTCGAACGTTGTAGCTAACATCATCGCGTTAGAAGTGACTTTACTAAGTTCGCTGTCATCAATATTTTGGATGTTTTGTTTTACACGTGCTAATGCATCGGTTACTTCGTCCATGTTTTCACCGAACCCGGATCTAAACACATCTTTAGCCGCATCCTCAAGCCCTTTCAATTCTGCTCCTGTTGCACCTGTTTGAGCTTCTAACCGGCTAAAAGCTGTATCCATTTCCATAGCTGTAGATATGACAGCGGCGCCTCCAGCCACAGCAATGGAGGCCAGCGCTGCACCAGCTGCTATGATTCCAACTTTTAACTTACCAAACGAGACTTCTGCCTCATTTGCGCTTTTACTAATTTCTTTTATATTGCCGTCATCGAAGTTATTTAACTTTTTATCGACGGACCAAACTATTTCTCCTAAATCATTAAAATCACCTGATAGGTCATCGACATCATTCCCTAAGTCATCGAAGCCACTGAAATCCATCTTAGTTACAGCCTTCATGACAGCATCAATTTTTTTGTCTAAATCACCTAAAGGGCCATCGTCAATATCCATGCCAATTTCAACAAATAAGTCACGTATACTCACACTCTAGCCCCCTCTCTCAGCGTTTTTGCGTTCTATATGGTAGTCAATAGCCGCGTTGAATTCTGATAGCTCATCAGGTGTCATCGTTTCAGCTCGCTCAAAACTTAAAAAGCGCTCCATAACGGGGCGCCAGAAAAACCAATTTTCTTCAACTTGTCGCTTATAGGTTTCGTATGGTTTACACGTCTTGAAAGAGAAACTTAGCAGCCGCCTTCATAACTTCAGAAAGCCCTCCGTTCTCCTCAAAATGATCCCAACTTACACGACCACCTTCAGCAGTAAAAACAACATGTTCCATGAATTCGTTGTAAAGTAGTTCGGACGATGATCCTGTTTCAGTTTTTGCGCGATCACGCATTCGGAATGTTTCACGTAATCCAGGATGTTGAAATACATACTTTTGCCCTTTTTGAGTTTCAAACTCCATTTTTTCGCCTTTTTTAGCCATTGCTTTTCGCTCCATTTCTTTTCGTTTTAAATTATTTGTAATGTGTCGTTTTTTCATTGCAAATTAAAAGAGTGAGCACATGGCCCACTCTCCTTTCGTTTTATTTAACTGTGTAGTCAAATACTTTGATTGTGTATACACGGTTATTTACGGATTTACCATGCTCAATGTCAGGAACTTTTGTAACCATTGCCTTAGTGCCACCCACAACCTCTTTGATTTCATTGTTACTGTTCACCCATATAGGAAACATTGTACGATCATTTGCAAGTTTATTTAATGTCGTAATAGATGGTGATGTTTGATTCAATGTGATTTCAATAGTTCCTAGTGAATCACCGTTAATTGATACTACCGCATCGCCTTGAGCTGATGAACTAGCTTCAAAGTTATCATTATCCTTCGAACATTTAACCATCGTGCCATCTGCATAACCAGTTAAATAACTTCCGTTTGCAGTTGTTGTAACCTTTCGTGCATCATATGTGCCGATATGTCCACCCATTTAAATCCCTCCTATGCTAAGATTGCCCCGTTAATTTTTGCTTCGTGGATAGCGCCTTCTAATTCAAAACTAAATGTTAAGCCGTTATATTTACGTGCTGCACGATCGGTAGCTGAAACTTCATTTCGTCTTTTCGCTATGATTGTATATAAAAACTGGCCTGCATCATCTTGGGCGATAATACCGTTTTGACCTGCTTCTTCAAGCACAGTCCTTACTGCATCTTCTAATTGCGCAATACCGTTGTCAGAATAAGCAATTTTAGGATTAGTAGCGAATAAATGCTGTATTCTCTTTTCGATGTTGATCTTTACCCAATCCTTACCGTGTATTACATCAATGTATTCTCCACTAATTACTTTGCCTTCGGATGTTTGGTCAATACCAGCTTTTGTAACGTAAGCAATACCACCATTTTTATGAATCTCGTCTAGTTGCACTGGAGTAAGTTCTTGAGGTGTTGCAAACTTTAAGTTTTTAAACTTCCAAGTAAGTGACCCAACCGGTTTCGAACCAACCTGTCCAATTAAAGCAGCATGAAGAAATTCCTTTATTTTATGGTGTTGAATCACAAAAGTACGGTCATACATACCTTCCTTTAATAATTCTAAATCTGTACTATTATCAACAATATGAGCAGCAACTTTTAACTCTTTTTCTTCAACCAAATCACTAATTTCTTTGTAATCTATAGCTGATCCTGTATCTAACAGCACGAAATACCAATCATTGTAATAATAGTTTTCTAATACTGATACTGCTTTAATTTGTTTTTGAGGTGCTTCAGGAGTTAGGGTATAAGTTGCTATAGCAATTTTGTCTGGTCTGCTATCACCCTGATTAAAGATTTGTTTAGCTAACTTGTAACTATCCGCATCCTCTCCAAACGTAGCTTTAATATCATCTAAATCATCGAATTCCTTATAAAAACTCGCTCCATCTTTTTTAGCTAGAATAAGTGGAGTGCCTAAACCTGTTAGTGCTGATGGTTTACTAATGTCAATCGTGACTGTAACGTCTTGTAATGGCATCAGATTACCTCCTTAATTTCAATGTTTTCAATAACTTCAATTTCAAACGTCTCTCGTCCTCGAACCCGCAAACGGACATCAAATCCATATCTACGTTCGTATTCGATATTTAAAAAAACATCACGATTCGTTATAGCTAACGCTTCAACGACTGTGATGTTTACATCTGATAAATCTATATTTCCTTTACCTAAAAAATAAGCCCGAGCAATTTGCGCTAGATCATGGGCCTCTGCTATATCTTTTGCGTGACAAGTAATAGAGACAACCAATTCAAGGTCTTGTTCTATAACGCCTGTATTGTCACCCTCAACTGTTTCAGCAACTTGCCCCACGCTTTGCCCGGGAGTGGTAAATTTAAGAGCGATAAACGGGTAATCAGGCTGTTTTGCTGTAGTCTCTGCCGTTATCGCTATTGCTCCTGTATAGCCTTTCAAACCTTTAATGATCGGTTGACGTATATCGTTTAATTTAATCAAACGAACTCACCCCTTTAGCTACATAGCGATAAAAGTCACCAAATGGTGTGAAATCAATGCTTGTATCAATTTTGTACTTCATACCTTGGTGCTCGAATTTATCATCGTGTTTGAAAGGTGTCAGTGAATATACTTGCCTGTCAGATTGAGTTACAACGCCACCTAGTTGAGCAATGGTATTCACATCAAACGGAATAACAGCGCAATATCTATCCTCTGTTACAGGTTCACCACTAACAAGTTCACCATCATCATTCCAATAACCTTCTGTACTTCCCAGAATGAATGTCACGTTAGTACTGTACTTTTTTATCAAACGAGTAAAGTTATATATGCTCAATTAATATCAACCTCCATTTTCCCAATAAGTCCACCGTCATCAATAAGAGGATTGTTTGAACCTTTTTGTTCAACGGTAAACGGATGGTTGACTGGATTGTTTAGATCAATTGCATGTTCTTGAATTTTGCCTTTTAGCTCATTAGCTAATTGCTCGAAGAATGTCTCAACTGACAAGTTACCAGCTATTACTTTATCAATTAACTGCTCAGCCTTCTTTTGTACGTCTTTTCCATATAAATCGGCACCAGTTCGCATGAATGAGCGCTCTGGAATAACGATGTGAGTGGTATCAGCTTTGAGGTGTAAACCTTGTGAAGCTAAGTAACCACGCATCTTGTCAGTCACTTTAATTTTTGCTCCGTACTCATGTACTGCGGCTATCATAGCTAATTCACTATCTTTTACATAACCTACTTTAGCCTTTTTACCACGAGCTTTACTGAGCTCTTTTCGGATTTCTGGTATTCGATTTTTATCACGAATATTAATTCTAAGATTAGACATTCATCAATACCCTCCAAGTGATCTGAAACGTAATTTTCGTAGTCCTGCAGAACCCAGTTTTTTTATTAATGTATTATTGCGTTCTTCAGCGCTATCGAAGGCTTGAGACATTCCTGCGATCGATTCACTTTTAATACCTGTATTACCTTGCAATTCAAATGCCACATACTGAGCTACAACGCCCTTTGCTACTGATGGTAGTTTAAGAGCTCCATTTACTATAAACGATTGATTACACACACCTTGAACCCATTCAATACCTTCTTCTAGTTTTAACTGTAAATATGCATCATTTGATGTATCACTTTCAGTCATTTGAATGAGTGTCTTCAATTCCGTCAGTTCCATTCACGATGCCCTCATCTCCTAAAACCAGCGCAATTAACTCTTTTTTTGTTGCACGTGATTTATATTCGATTTTTTCTTGGTCTAAGAATTTCTTTAATGTTTCATTAGGTAATGCGTCTAACTCTTCGTAACTTAAACCATAAAGTTCGAGGTCTTCTAATTCTTCGCATGGAATATATCCTCGCGCTGCATAAAGAACTTCGTACGCTTTCACTGTCGCATTGATAACATGATTGCCTTTTGTGTATTGTGGCATAAAGCTCCCTCCTTTTAACAAAGTTAAAAAGAGTAGGTTTTGACCCACTCTTTTGAAATTAACAGCCAACTACTTTTTAGGTACTAAAGCAGTAAAAGCATCTTCTTTTAATGTCATAAAGCCAATATGCATTGTCGCACGTAGAGCGAACATATCTTGCTCGTAAAGATTGATAGGTTTACCATCTGCATCAACAATCGTTGATAAAGTCGCTTCTTCCGAAACTTTATATTCGATTCCTTGCAAAATACCATAACGAGCCATATCCCAATCACCAGCTAGCATTAATGCCTTTGTTTTATCAAAAGAAGCTTTCGAGACATAACCAATTGGTTGCCCTAACACCTGTGATGGTGTACCGCCCGTTGCATCATTGAAGATAGGATTATTGTTCTCATCTTTAGCAGCACGCAAGTCTTTACGGAATGATTTTGTAGTTGTAAAGCCATTAACATCATGGTCTGCATCTTCTAAAAGACCAGCAACATCGTTTAAGTCGAAATATAAGTTAGCTCCTGTACCGTATTCAACAGATTGACCACTTGCTGTAATACGTTCGAAAACCGATACACCAGATGCATAAGGTGAACCTGCACCGAATAATGCAGCCTGGTCAAACTTTTTGTAAAATGCTTCAGCAATGGCTGGTTGCATTTGAGTAAAGAAATCCGTTACTGTGAATTTTAAAAATTCCTTTGAAACAGGAATGATGACAGCTAACTTTTTGGCTTCCATTACGGCTTTTAACCAAGTTGCTTTGGAAGTTTGAATTCGTTCTGTCTCTCCTACCCAGTAAGCACCAGGACCTTCAGCTAAATAAGTGAATTCTTTCTTTGGCTTTGTCATTTCCTCATACTTAGCTAATTGAGCAACAGCTGAATTAGCCATAAATTCTTTCAACACCAATGTTCCTGATTCGGTAGGAATAGATCCTGTCTTTGCGTCTTGTAATAAGATGTTATTTGGTGTAGCAAACAATTGAATGTTTAAATCCATTAATGGTGTAAAGCTATATGGTAAAATACCGTTTTGTTTTTTCATGTGTGTTGTACTCCTTCTTGTTTATTTTCGGATATTAGCAGCACTAGCTAATTCCGATAAGTTTGTTACTGTAGAACCACCTTCGCCAGGTTTATCAATGTCGCGACCTAAATCTTTGAATTTAGAATCCACTTGAGTTTGGACAAATGCATCTAACTCAGCTTTATATTCGCCTAACGTCACTTTCGTACTTTCTTCATCTTCAGCTAAAAAGCGTTCGATAAACTTAGTCGGTAATCCTTGTTCTGTTGCGTACTCAATCGCTTTTGTTTTGAGCGTCTCTCGTTCGCGACCTTTTCGTTCATCTTCAATTTCTTTGCGAAGCTTTTCAATTTCGATTTGTTCAGGTGTTTTTTCTGGATTTCGTTTATTTACTTCTTCATCAATCAACGTTTCTAAATTATTCGACTTCCATGTTTCAAGAGCCTTTGAATGGTACTTGTCACGTTCTGATTCAAACTCACTTTTAATATCTTTATTAGCTTTCACTGCCAACGACAAATCGCCTTTTTCTAGTGACTCCTCTAAAACGTGCTTTTCGATAGCCGATACGTCACCAGATTCCACTAACTCTTTCAATTTATCTAAATTAATTTTCATAGCATCCTCCAGTCCTCCACACGCCATGCCCGTGGAACACAATAGTATTTTGCCTTATTCGCTTTTACGCTCTGTTTAGGCTTTTGAGCATAATAAAAAGCCGTATCACTACGACTTAGTTTTTTCTTCATAAATCATCATGCCATTGCTTTCTTAAAGTCCTCGAATGTCTGTTTAGCAAGATCGTCATTAGTTCTTCCTACTACATCTTCAATCTCGTAAACAAGGATACACCGACAATTAATGTCATGATGTGCATAGCCTGTGTTACCAGGTGCTGTGCCTTTCTCTCCCCTGCCTAAGTCAAACATGTCATCAACAGGTATTTGCTTTCCATTCATCTTTATATGATTGGCTTTAGAACTCTTACGAACTCTACTATCTCTCATGTTTCTCCACTTCTTTAACATGATGACGCCTTTTTCATTAGCTCTTTTCGCGCTATCTAAAGAACCTTGTTCACGCACTCGATGAGTTTCTGTCCTAGCTACTCGAACAGCCTTAGCATAATCACCTTCAAATGTTTCTTTAAGTGATGAAGCCATGTCCTTGTACGTAGAACCTCTCACAAGGCTCTGTGTAACGTCCTGTTGAATCTTATAGATTATGTCACTACGATTCTTTTCTAGCGTCTCTGATAGCGTTAATCCTTTCACAGGATTGTCTAATGCGGCGCTTATCTGTTCAGCTTTAAGTGAAGTGTACTGTAAGTTCTTTTCAGCCTCGTTTTCAATGGCCCAACCCATCCATTGATATGAATATACATAAGATTCAGCTAAATGGTTGGTAATACTATTGATTGTTTCAATCGACATAGTATCAACATGTTCATTAAGAGAGTCGATGAATTTCTTTAACCTGTCGTACTTAATCATACTTTCATAGGTGAGAACACCATCTTCTTCATAATCAGCATAAACCTTACCAAGTTCTCCGAGTGCTACGTTTACTAAATGGCGATAATAAAGGCGGATAGAGCCCTCAATCTTCTTGAGTCTCTTGTCCGCCCACTGTTCCAGTTTCTCGCTGTACTTCTCGAGGTCCATTACTATCACCGCCCTCATTGTCTTTGAATAATGGCTCAATGCCATCACGCTCTATTTCTCTTTGCTCCATTTCGTAATCAACATCATCAACTACAGATAATGTAGACAGCGCTGTTTTTTGCGAAGTGATAGCCATAAGAGTAGTGGCCGTTTGAGCTTCTTCCAATAGGTTAGCTGGTACATTACGGCGGAAGCTGAACCATAGTTTTAAGTAATCATCTTTAGAACAGATTCCTTTCTTGGCCCAAGCACTACAGATAACCTTGAATTGATAACGTAAAGCAGCAGTCATTTTGCGCTCCATCGTCACGCATTTATTTTCAAGTGACATAAGCTTGTACTTCATAGCTACTCCACTTGCATTACCGGCAAATGATTCATCACCGAAATTAACTGACTTAGCTAACCTCAAAATGTTTTGTTCTAATCGATTTAAATGATTCTCAATCATAGTGTCGTTAATATCCTTAGTAAGATAACGAACGTCGTCATGCTCACCGAGCAATTCGAATAAACCGGACTTTTTAATTTCACTAATTGATTCTTCATCAGCAACAACTCCTTTTAGAATCAGATAAGCCAGTCGATACTGTTCGATCTCATTGGATGCATCTGAGAAAGTCCTGTCGTATGCATCGATAAGTGAGTAGACTTTTTCAGCATCACCCATTAGTTCCTCATTGTTAGGAAGTCCCCATAAAGGGCCGTGATCAAATGTATGAAGTTGCTTCTCAACCTGTTCAAGACCATTTGCTCCTGTTTCGAAAGCATAAAAATAAGCGCTATCGTAAAACTCGACGCGCTGTTTATCATCATCAATATTAAAATAACGAATTGCATATTCAGGTTCTGTGTAATCAGTTGATGAAATGATTATCGTTTCCCAAGGATCAATATTAACTATTCGTACTTCGCCTTCTTTATCAATATAAGCCATGCGAGCGCTATAGCCACAAATAGCAGCCTTTTTACCCCACTCACTGTCTTTATCCTCGACGTTGTTTCTCAAACGGAAATCATTCATTTCATCTTTCATTTTGATTAAGCTATCTCTAGACTTCTCTTCGATTTCGTAGCCGATAGGGTGACCAAACATATAACCTACTTTAGTATCCACTATTTCAGCGTCTAAAGCATTGTTTAAACGGTTGTTGACCTTGTTATCAATACGCTTTACAGCTCCTGTTTCAAAGTCTTCATAATCGACAGCCTCACGTTTTAAGATTGGTACACCTTCAACAGATGCTTTATAACGCTCGTAAAATGATAATCGTTTCTCTCTATCATCTTTATGCTCCTCAATCGCTTTTGCAATAAGTTGTGGGTCAGCTTTTTGCGCTTTAAACAGTTTTAAATACTTATAAGTGTTCACTTAATCACCCCTTACCTTTTCGATGTTGTGGTTTCAATTCTGTGTATATAGCGTATCTTAAAGCATCGAGTACATCATCCCAAAGCTTCACTGGTTCGCCAGTTGTATCGTTCCATACATACAGGTAAATCTCTTTATCGAAACGATTCACATTTTCACGAATTACAAATAATTTATTTTGTTTAAATAACCTAGCGACTTCTTCGATGCCAGCTACAACCTTTTTATCAGCGTTAATAGCACGTATTTTTTCTCTTCT
This sequence comes from Lysinibacillus sp. NPDC093692, assembly GCF_050280125.1. NCBI lineage: Bacteria > Bacillati > Bacillota > Bacilli > Caryophanales > Bacillaceae > Lysinibacillus > Lysinibacillus sp. NPDC093692. Next base: position 6,206 of record NZ_JBNNUW010000036.1, on the reverse strand, counting down.
AAAACGAATAACGTGTTCAGGTCGTGCGCTATCGCAATAAAAGTTTATATTGCCGTAACGCTCTTTAATGCCTTTAGCTACCTTTACCCAGTAATCAATCTCTTCGTGTTGCTTTGCGTGTTCCTCAATCAAATACAGATTACTTTTATCATCGATGCCTAACACCACAATAGAACCATGGTGATCATATCCCCAGTCAACACCAGCAAAGTACTTCGTGATGTTTACCGATTCAAATTGCTTTCTCGAAATGTAATGCACATCTTTGTTGAAGTCTTTATAAATTACACCTTCAGCAGCTACCCATTGACCATGAATGTCACGATCAGTAAACATACCTGTAGGAGTCGAGGCAATAATTGACTCAACATACTCTGGATCAAGAAAGATGTTATCGAACAATGTGAAATGGAATGCTCTGATATTCAAACGACCGTTATCTAACATTTGGCCGTCTTTATCGATATAATCTGTTTTAACGCTATGCGCAGGGTTCTCAGGGTTAGTATCTATTAGCACCCTTGCGCCTTTATATGAGCAACGCGAGATAACTTCTTTAACGAATGAATCATGAAGTGCTGTACCCTCGTTAAGAAGTGCTCCAGCAGCAGTGAAACCACGTGCTTTTTTCCATGCATCTGCATTCGCACCATCGAAACAATATATTTTGTTACCAAAAACAATAACGGCATTCGATTTGTTGAGCTTCAACTCTTTGCCAAGAATAACTTCCATATCGTTTAAAATGTTACGTCTTATACTCGCTTGGGTAGCTCCACCCATAATAAAAGAGAGCCCTTGACCCTCGTATTTAGCGATGTGCATTAAAAAAAGCAGAATAAACACGAATGTTTTTCCTGCACGTTTTGCTCCACTGGCGAGAAGTATTTTAGGCTTTTCGTTGATAAATGAATCCATGACTTCTTTTTGTTTTGGTGTAAGCTCTGCCATTATTCATCACCAGCCATTTTACGTAACATCTTAGCGATTTCGCTTTCTTGAGCGTTTGTATCACCTTGTTCCATCTTGCTGATTTCTGCTTTCGTCTTATCAATATTCAACTGCATCTGCTTAAGTTTAAGCCTACGCTCGTCATCTGAATCAGCCATCTCAACAAACTGACGAATAGAAGAACGCAACTCCCCGATTGCTCTCGATTGAGCAGTGAGTAGTTGCGCTTGTCGTTCCCATGCGAATTGGAAGTTGTATTCTACTTCGTCCAATGTACGCTCGTATTTTGATGAAGTCTTACCATCTTCATCGGTTGTCTCAACTTCGGAATAACCATACTTCTCTTTTTTAATTTCCTTAATCATTTCCTCTTTCGATTCAACATGCATGATTCGTTGAGCTCGAATAATAGCAGCATACTGAATCTGTATTTGGTCCCATATTAAATCAGCCGGAGAACGTTCGTTCATCGCTTCCATGATTTCTAGTGTTTCCTCTGGTAAGAACTTTTGAAAGAAACCGTGAGTAACTGCATTTTGGTTTTGCTTAGGTGCACCATGGCCTTTTGCGTTGTTGTTGCCAACTTGTGCTCCTCTACTACGTTTAGTAACGTTACCATTTGATTTAGTAACGTTACCTTTCAAATTGTCATCCCATTTATCTTGGTTCTTCCACTTTCGAATTTGCGAATCAGATAATTCTAATTGCTCAGCAATATCCTTTAAGAGCATTTGCCCTTTGCTTTCAAACCACATTTGAAACGCTTCATCACGTTTCGGATTTCTTGGTCTAGCCATATCTCATACACCACCACCTCCACCATTTGTTTGTTTTGTAATCACCCCATTATGCTAGTTGCTACTAAATAAATAAAAGACGTCTGTAAAAGACGTCTAAAAAAGGATATTATTTTTCATTGTTATCAATATTGAACTTTTCAACAAAGTAATCGTATGCAACAATAAATTCTTTTGAAGCATCCATTGGATAATCATTAATTTCTCTTCCACTAGTTACATCATAAAATTTTATAAATCTATAAAAATCCATTACTTTTTTGGTATCTCCATTTAGATTGCTCAATAAAAGATTTTCCACTTTATCAAATTGCGTTGTCCTACATTTACTAGAATAAAAACTATACTGATCTACAGTATTACCATTTGATCTGTTTCTAACATGGCCTACCAATATACTATTCATAACTTTTTCGGATATATTATATTTGATTTCATCATTTAAGAGTGTTTTTAATACATTATCTATTAAGTTATTTCTTCTTGTTTCCTCGTTATTAAACTGTAGTTTTATCCCACTTCTAGTACCAAAGTAAGATCCAGCACCACCGATAATCGCACCTAAAACCACAAAACCACCGTTTGCTACTATAGATTGCCAATCCATTTCATCACCTCCCACCCAATAATAACGCAGCGGATGAAATATATGTAATAACTTTTTGCTCTCAAAAGTAAGTACCGTCGCACTAGCAGTCAAGGGGAGGAACTGCTCGATACTCACTTTTCAAAGAAAAATAAAAACATCCCGGAGGATGTTTGTTATCTAAAGAATTCTAGTGAAATGTTTTTTGCGGTACGTTTTTCCCTGGCAAACCTCCAAATAAGACTTTCGAATGCATCTTCAAACGTATAGGCAGCAATGGAATCCTCGTAAATTTCATCATCCGCGAAGATGATAGTTGCCTTAAATTCAGATGGAAAAGATTTTTCTTTGCTCGGATCTTTGAAAGCCCTGATATGTCCCTTTTGGTTTAACATAAAATCACCTCCTGCCGTTCAATCATAAACCAGAAGATGAAATATATGTCATAACTTTTTGCTCAGAAAACCACACCAAACTCCGCCCTCTCATCTCAAAGTGTTTTGGCTGTTTGATGCAGTTTTCAAAGCGAAAGAAAAAGCCTCCATCCTAAGATGAAAGCTTTACTATTGTGGTAATTGTCGAGTTAGCTCACTTTTAGAACTGTGGTAGAGCTACACCACGTTATATTTGTAAAGCGAATTGTGTTTTTGTTTATAGTGCATTTCCGTGCACTTGTTGCTCAGTAAGTTTGACTAAAAGGAAAGTGGACGAAGTTCACATAAAAACCACTCCTTCAGCAATTTTTAGCCTTTTATATTAATTAAGATACCTAATCTCTTAAAAAATATGGGCCGGCCGTGTATGTCATGCCTCGAACAAGTTTATGAGGCGCAGGTCGGTCGTCGGTCTGTCTTTCCCTAATATTTAGTTATTTATAAATACCAAGGGGGGAAAACATTGCCGCACCGTCCTGCCTCCAAGTTTACATTATTAGTTTTGTCTCTCCTAATGTTGAAAGTATGGCAACTTTGGCAACTTTGGAAAGTGTAAAAGCTTAAATATCACTTACACAGATTGTATTAGGGCGCCATTTCTTTATTTATTATTTTTTGTATTGAAATTCTTTGTTTTTTTATAGATGATAAAATTTCTTTTGCTTTTTCATAATCCTCAGGTATCATTTTCCAAATTATTTTTCTTTCGAGTGTTGCTTTATGTAACTCTCTATTGATATTCGAAACATTTGTTTTATTAATAATAGCAATATGCTTCTTCTCTTCTAACGAATCAATATTAGTTTCGTATGATTTACGAATACGTTTTAATTTGTTTTGAAAAAATATGATATCTCTTAGTATATCGGTATTACTAACTTCCCATTTTTTGTCCCATATATCCATACTGACTTGGTAAAATTTCTTTTTATTTTTAGGATATTCCATAATCATAACTAGTTGGTTTTCATTTTCTAAAAATTCAACTACCCTTTCAAATTCATATTCTAATGCTGCATATACCGTTAATTCTTTAGCTAGTTTATTTAACTTTTCATTTTCTTTCTCTTTATTCATTTGATATCGCGCTACTAAGTAAGCACCGAATGCACCCGCTGAGCCACCCAAAAAACTTAAAATACCACTAGTTAAGTTATCAACATTTTGAATATCCCTAAATAAAAATTGTACCGTAAAGACTGTAAAGCTAATTACAAATGTCGCCAATAATGCAACAAAAATATAATCAAGTTTTTTACTCATATATCCACTCTTCCCAAAATTAATGTATTTTCTATTTTATTATAAAACAAAAAGCCTCTCTTACGAGAGACTTTAATTAACCATTTGTTTTACAATACTGTCCTTGATGTTCTGAATATGTGTATGACTTAATCCCATATTAGTCGCTATCCATCTTTTAGATTTGCCGTCAAGCATCCAGTTAAGTACTTGCATTTCTCTGTCTCCAGTAACTAAATCCACAAGAAACTGAACTTCTAACAGCTTTTTCTCGTACTCTGCAACACGCTTGATGTTTTTCGAACGTCTAATAGCCTCCTGCATAATTGGATCACCTACACCACCCGCTGCTTTTGGTAGTGTAGCCTCGATACCATACTGTGCCGTTTTTGCCCCTATAACCATTTCTGCTCGCATTTCTTTGATGGCGTTAACCATCCAGTGGTAGTCTGTAATCATTGAATCTAATGCATCTGGTGTAATCGTTAGTGTTCTTTCTTTTAACATAGGTTTGCCCTCCTAGGTTGTGTTATAATGACTTATCTGACTAACCTAAAAGGGCATAAACCAATTCGAGCTGTAGCGTGTGACGACGCTACGGCTTTTTCATTTTCTTTAATGGTTCATTTGATTTAATAAAACTAATTTATAAGTAAAGTAAATACATAAAAATATTAAAACTTGCGAAAATTGTCCGATAAACATAATTATATGAGCAAAAAGGTTCTTAAATCTTGTTAAATAATAGTGAATAAAGAATCATTATAATTGAGTAATTTGTCTCATTCAATTAGATTTATGGAGGAATAAAATTTATGAAAAAAAAATTAATCGGATTTTCAGTAGCAGGTGCGCTTCTATTAGGAAGTGCGGGTGTTTACGCAAGCACCAATAGTAAGACACTAGAAGTGTTCTATAATATTAAAAATATAAAAATTGACCAAGTTTCTAAGATGCCAGAAGAGAAACCTTTTACATACAATGGAACTACTTATGTCCCTTTACGCTTCATTAGTGAGCAACTTGGATCTCCAGTGGAATGGGATAGCGCTAATCAAACAATTAATATTGGAAAAACAAATGACAAATCTGCTTTTTATCCTGGAAGAGATCTAGAATATATGAATTTCCAAAAAAGTTCATTTGATAATTCATATAAATATTCTAGTAATAAAGATACTATTTCAGATAATATAGGGAATAAATATAGTAATTACATCACGATTAAAAACATTTTTGGTAGTGGAGTATGGTCTTTACTTGAATTTCCTTTGAACGGTCAATATAGCACGTTCAAATCTGTTTTAGGATTGACTGAATATGGAAAAGATATACCTAAACCATTAACATTGGAAGTTTTTCTTGATGAAAAGTTAATTGAAACCTATACTGTTTCTGCAGGTGATATGCCACAGGAAATAGAATTCAAACTCAAAGGTGTAAATAAAATAGGCTTTAAATTAAGTAGCCAATCAGGAGGAGTTTATTCAGAGGTTGGTCTATTTGACGCAAGATTTTACAAGTAATAAAAATTAAGGGAGGAGAAAAATCCTCCCTCTAATTCCTCAACTCTTTTTTCGTCTATCCCTCAAAAATCTACTTACTTCCACCTACGCATATTACTAATCTGCTCAAGCTCTTTCCCAATGCTCCGTAGCTGCCTATAAGTTTTGCATCTTCTGCACTTCTTGGTTGGATCATAAGCTTTACGTTTTGGACATCCTTTGCACTCGAGAAAAGCTATGTGGTCCTGTTGATTGATTAGTCTTGCTCTACGTCTTTTAACTTCCTTGTGTACTGTTAAGCACCCCATTCAATCATCACCTCTGCTCTAGGTTGCTCTGAATAAAACTTCCTCACGGTCATATCAACAATCTGAGAGTCATCATGCCAAATGATTTTGTTGCAACCATCCTTGATGCCCTTAATCAAGTTATCCGCATCAGGTTTCGTAGTCGGTCGTAATTCACCACTAGCTATCAGCGCTCTTTTGGGTCCTGTATGGTATTTCTTCGGTGGCATGAGATAAATGTCAGCCTGTAACTTAATCGGTCCTGCAATCAATTCTGACGGCTTATTTTGCCATGCTACGAGCTTCACAAAGTCTTTGAAGTCTTTACTCTTTGGCGCATCGTGTGTAACAACATTCTTGCCACGTCTACTAAATCGAGGTCGTTCTTGTGGTTGAATGACCCC